>PRDV01000046.1 GCA_003174035.1 Candidatus Babelota bacterium | reverse complement strand
GGCTAGAGCTATGTGCTCTTTTAAAAGTTTCGTGAGTTTATCAGCAGCTGCACGTCCATAGAAAGGAATAAGGGCACTCCCTATATCCTCCTGATTTTTCATGAGTCGTTTGGCTGCGCTGTCTTTACTTGCTAGGTCCGCAACAGCGCTAATAATATAGTCTCGCGTCCACACAACATGATCATTCCAGAGACTGCGCATTGTCTTATTAAATTCAACCTTGTGGAATGGGCCGCTGGTAGGAGCTTTTCTTTCGACCCCCTCGATAGAAAGCGGAAGCGTTACTAAGGCAATGCTAAGAAAAGCTTTTTTACCCGATGTAGTGAATAGTTTCATATGACCTCTGCAAGTAAAATTTTTAATGGCGCATTTAACATAATGAATGCGGGTAAAGCCTGTCAAGAGATTTATAGGTTTTGTTATTGATGAGGGACTTTTGGGAGCTATTTCTTATTGAAAATATTTTAAATAAAGACAGGCACTTGATTTGCTAAAATTATAGGTTATGCTACATTTATATACAAGCAGTATAATATAGAAAATTTAAAACAGTTTTGGCTAAGAAGGGAAACCATGAACAGTTTTTTGTCAGGCTCGCATGCCCGATACTTCTGTATCGTCTCATTATTCTTTTATGGATCAATTGTGTCAATGGAGAAGCAAATATCATTTGCGGATACTTTAAAAAATCTTACATCGCGTGTGGCATATAGAACTTGGAATATTGAGCCGACCCAGCTGGAGTTGCAAGAAATTCGGCGTCTTGCTACTGAGAACGTGCAAATACCCATAGGTGGCAAGACTCCCGTCGCCTTAGTGATTGAGAGGATAAATTCTTATAGTAGGGGTATTCCTGCGACCGAATTAGAGTTATTGAAAATACTTATTCAAGCGGGAGCTTCAGTCAGAAGCAATGGTCAAGATACCCCGGATCTTGTGGAAATAAAAAAGCGATCTTTTTGGAAGGATGCTGGTTTATTGACCGCACTTCTTGTACAAGCCATAAAAAGTAATGATGAGAGCGCAATAGAAGATTATATGAAGGCCGCTAAGGATCACAAGCTTTCCTTGGATACTAGTGCAGCTCAATGGGTTACTTCGCAGAGTTCACTTGCGATAAAAAAGATCATTACTCTATGGTTACATGAAAAGGGGATAGCTGCTATTAGAAACAAAGATGCTGTTGAACTTAAAAAGATAGTAGAGATTAATCCCTTAGTATGGGTTAATCCAGCACTTATACCACATAGAGTCACCGGCACCAGTGCCTTGCTTGAAGAAGTTTTGAATCTTAGGTGCACAGAGCCTGTCATCATTGCTATGATGCAGTTGCTTGTTAAAGCTGGAGCTGCGATTAATGTGCATGCTGGACGCATAACACCGCTGCATCGCGTTTTGTCGATCTTAGATAAAAAGAATAATTCCGAAGCATTGGATCTGTTGTTTGACCTTATAGAAAAAGGTGCAATCCTTATTGAGCCTTATAAGGGCAAAAGCCTCTTAGAAATAGCTGAAGGTAATGACTTTTGGCATGATAACCATGTAAAACAAACTATCCTCGCTGCTGCTCTGATAGAAACCATTCAGAATGTGATTGCTAAAAAAGATGAAATAATCGCATCTGCCATCGTACTTATTAATGAAGGGGCATCACTTCATTATCCTATAGCAGGCATAACGGCAATGCAACTTATTGTTGATCTGCCCGTTGAAGACAAAATTGAACTTGTTTTAGAATTGCCCGAGCAGGACAGATCCAATTTTCTTTCGCAGGTGGGTGAGAAGGACAAGCCTGATATGCGCGAAAGATTAGAGAAGCGTACTCTTGAGAAGGAGCAAATTGCTCAAGCGGTAAAAAAATTCTTGGAAATGGAAAGACTTGAGCGGGAGGCACCTAAGACGCTTGAACAAGCACTGAAACATAAAAATTGGACAGCTGCAAAGACCTTTTACCGCGAGAATCCTTCTGAACAACATATATATCAGATAATCTTACTAGCTACGCAAGAAAACGATGAAGCATTTTTAAACTGGTTCCTTGCCCAGGCGCGTCAACGAAACTGGAAGATGGGGCAATCAGGTGCTTTCGTGTTGCTTCAATGGGCTGCAGCCAGGGGACACGTGGATTGCATGGACTTCCTTTTAGAAATTCCTTCTGTAGCACGGTACTTTGATACCGCTTTTGAAGCAAGAACACCATTGCAGGTTGCAGCAAGCCAGGGTAATGACAAAATGGTTGCGCTTTTACTTACAGCGGGCGCGAACATTGACGGTGGATATGCTCATCACGAGGATCCACTCATGCTTGCGCTTGACAAGGCTATCCCTTTCAAAACCGCCTTGTTAGTTGAGGCTGGAAAAGCGGTAATTGAAGTTACTGGTGTGGGCAAACATCTACCATTGAACGCAATGCCTGGGATACTTGCACGAAAGGACGTCTCCCCATCCCTTCTTGCCACTATAAAGCTTCTTGTGGCGCACAATGCTGCCCTCACGCACCAGCATATGAGTGTATTTGGTAGAACTAGCTATTTTATCGATCATGAGCTTCAAGCGCTCGTGCGGCAGAATTTAGGGTTTCGCTTGTTGCAAGAAATTGATACCTATTCACTCAAAAGGCATTTAGGAGAGCTATCATTGCGCATGAGGGAATATATACTCTGGGGTGCTGAACTTGATCAAGCATCCTTAACGCCCGCTCAGAAGGAAACTTTGGCTGCTCTTATGCCTGCAATAGACGAACTCTTTGAAAAGAACAACCGGGACTATCGTGCTCTGATTGCAGCGAGAAAATTGTCTGAGCATCTTTCAGCAGAAGAAAGAGAAGCAACAACAAAAATTATACTAGCTGTTGCCCAACCTGACGTGTACGATATTTTTGGAAAAACGGCCTATGATTATGTGCGTGATGTTCAAGACGGCTTTCTACTTGCGCAATTGATGCAAAATAAAGTACCCGAAGATATCAAGTTACTTAAATTTATTGAAGGAAAAGTGCCTCTTGCATGCATTAAGACATCTATACGCGTAATAAATGATTTGATGGTTGGTGATCGCCATTCATCATTGAAAGGTAGCCTTATACTACCAAAAGAGCTTATTGCTCAAGAAAGAGCAATAATACAATCGCCACGAAGGGCTGCGCGGGTGTTACAAGCGTTTAATGAATTTTTGGAGGATCATACAGTTTCTAGCTTTGAAGAACTACCACGGGTAGGATTCTGTTTTTCAGGTGGTGGCGTGCGCGCGATGCTTGAAACGATCGGTTGGCTTAGTGGAGCAAAAAAGCTTAAATTTCTTGATACTGCTCTTTATGCTACCGGTCTTTCAGGTTCTACGTGGGCGCTCAACCCTTGGGTTGCATCAGGTCTTGATATTGATAAATATAAAGAACAACTCTTGCCCCGCTTAGTTAAGAGTCCCAAGGAATATCTGCATGCGATGGATGCGTTAAAAGTGGCAACTGCCTACGCGCGCAAACTTTTTAGTGGTCAAGCATCTGGACTTGTCATTGACTTGTATGGCATGTTTTTGGCATCTCTCTTTTTGGCAGATCTGGAAGGCATAGAGAATCCCTATGAATTCGGCATGTCCCAATTACTGCACCGCATGCAAGAAGGAAAGTTCCCTTATATTATTTCTACTGCTGTTTGCGGTAATATTGAAGAACAGGAGAGGCCAACTTTTGAATTCGCGCCACTTGCGAGCGGAAGCTTTGATAAAGGACACTTTGTGCCTACGTGGGCTTTGGGAAGAAATTTTCACCATGGTAAACAGGTAAAGCCTGTGCTCTGTGATGTTTATGGCATGGCAGCAAAGATGTTTGCCCCAGCATTGGCAAATCTTGCCGATAGGGGATTAGTTGCACGAGAGCACATGGATACTCTTCCTACAATCCTGTTGAAGTCTTTAGGCGCTCACCGCGCTGCACATTACTTTGGTATTGAGCCCTCTTTAGGCTATCTTATGGGGATTTGTGGATCTGCACTTTCAATAGGAACTTCTGACATTCTTTTAGAGCTGTACGAAAAAATAAAACCATTAGCAGGAGATAGCTGTTCAAAAAGCGCAGAATCGGCTGAAGGAATGATGGTACTCGTACGTACCTTAATCAGTCATCTGGCTGGGTATTTAGTGTCCTCAGGTCTTGAAAAAGCTGAAATTTCAGGTTTGTTAAATTCTGCGCTGGAGAAAGGCAAAGAATTTTCAGACCTCTTTCCTGATAACCTTGTTGCAGAGTGGCGTGATACGATGCGCTCTTTGGAACAACATCCGCAAGATGTGGCGAAATTCGCCAGAGAGAGTATGATGTATGGGAATTTTGCGGCTGCAACACTTCACAATTTTGGTTATGGGATACCAGGTTCTGCGGGGGAGCATGAAGCTACGATTTCTCTTGTTGATGGAGGTTTTCAGGTTCAGGATTTAAAGAGGCTTAATATCGGTATTATGCCTCAACTGCAAAGAAAGCTTGATCTCATTTTTGTCCTGGATGCATCACGAGAAGATTTAACTGGTGCCCCATCACTCCAAGCTACCGAAAAGCTTGTTCAAAAACTGAATAAGAAATTGCTTGAGAAAATTAAGAGTGAGCAACCGGGGCTTAACGATGAAACGTATCTTACATTGCTTGATAATGATGAGAGAACATTACATCTTCCTAAGATTGATTTACAGAAATATCCACGATTGGGGAAGGAACATATAACACTCATTGAAGATGATACCAATAAAAAAGCGCCACTTATCGTGTATATGCCTGGTATTGGTAACGCAGGTTTTAAGAATCCTCATTTGAATCCATTAACAGCAAAACACACTGACACATTTAATTTTACCTACGAAGTAGCTGAAAGTCGGGATCTTGTCGATCTTATTACTTTCAATGTGGAACAAAGTTTGGAAGTTATCAAAAAAGCCTATAAGCGGTCCTTTGAGCGCAAGGCTGCTAAGCGATGAGTTTTATTTTTTGTAGGAATGTTCTTGTTGAGATTTAGTGAAAAATCGAGTACCTTGATCTGGTATTCAAAAGTGAAGGAGAAGCGATGTTTTTTAAACCAAAGGGTCCCTATTGTCAAAGCTGTGGAATGCCGCTTTCAAAAGATAGGCTTGGTGGAGGTACCGAATTAGATGGTAACAAAAGTAAGGATTATTGTAGCCATTGTTATGAATGCGGCGAGTTCACCGATCCGGGCATCACGCTTGATCAAATGAAAAAAAAGGTCAAAGACAAGCTTTCATCGATGTATATACCAAGCTTTCTTGGAGATTATTTTACCAAAGATATGTCAACGCTTAAGCGTTGGGCTGGTAAGAGTCATTGCTCATGCAAGCATAATTAAGGTCGAGACTAGTGAAATAAGAATAGTTTTGATGGAAGCATCATCGTTTGTTGGCTTCATCGCGATCAAAAAGTAAACCCTTCCCTCTTCAATGAAATTGGTAGTCTGCCTAAAATAGCAAAAAATAATCATCTCATGCTGCATATAAAAACATCAAAAAAATTGTAAAAAATTGTTGCAAATTGAAATATTTATGGAGTATAATAGTAGAGTAGTATCATATAAACAAATCAATGCAAAGGAGAAAACTATGAATAAGTTTTTAACTCTACACGTGGCAGCCCTTTTAGTCACTTCGGTCAATCTGTTGGCTATGAATGGAGCAACAGCGGAATCCGCGCGTGTCCGTCTTGCTGAAATCAGGGCAAATCTTACACCCGAACAACAAGCTAAAGTCGAGCAAATAGCCGACGCTATTCAGACAAAAATTGAACGGATGAGGGCGAATCTCACACCTGAACAAATTGATGAATTAAAAAGCAGTATCAAGGAAGCAGTTCGTGAGCGGATTGCCGACTTTGTAGCGAATCTAACACCTAAACAAAGATTACAGCTCGTTGCTCGAATAATTCAAGACATTCATGCACGTGTTGAGAATCTAACACCAGAACAAAAAGAAACTTTAAAAAGCGCAATAGGAGATGCTCTTCGAGAACGCCTTGGTCAAGCAGGCGCTTAAGTTTCTAACAACTAATGATTAAGGGCATTAATAAGGCTATTTCAGCTAATCTAATGTCCTTAATTTTTTTAGAAGTGTATAACGTGTCGCAAGTATTAGGTTGAATATAATGATTCTTTTGTCACTATTTCTTAAAAGTTATCTCCAAGTTTTTTCCAAGAGCAGCTGCAGCTTTGTCGAGAGTAATCAATGTGACAGAAACATTCTTAGGATCCAACAAGCGCCTTAATACAGTTCGACTGGTTCCCATGCGTTTAGCCATTTCAACTTGAGTGATTCGATTTTTGATCATTTCATCTTTTAATCGATCAGCCACTATTTCCTTTATGGCAGCAACCCTAATTTCCTCGTATATGCCCATCTCTTTTAGGAATGAATCAAATGTAGAACCTAAATGTGGATTTTTCTCTATTTTTGGTTTCCCTTTAGACACATGCCATCCTATTATTTTAAGAATTTAGAAGCTTGAGAATTGTTTTTGCAGATTCTACAGGAGTTTCTTTGAAATTATTCAAAATTAAATCATAAGTGTGCTTTGCGACAAGAAGAACTTCCTTTTTTTCAGAAAGCCTGAATTTTTTTATAAAATCGATTTTAAACTGGCTTAATTTAGGTAAATATGGATCAGGAATATTATGCTTAATTAATTCTTGAATTGCTTTTTCTAAAGCAGCTTCCAGTACATCAGCTTCAACTATATCAACAATGGTTTCCGACTTTGCTTCTTGTAGTTTATACAGTGCTGGAAATTGCTCAAAAGATTGAAAAGCATTTCTGTATTCTCTGGCAATTTCTAATCTATTACGAGTTTCCACTCTTTCGAGTAGTACATTCATAGGGCAGTAAATTAAAACTTTTAATGCCTTATCGATTTTAAAAAAGTCATCAAAAGTTTTATGTTCTCTATCATTTTCTAAAACAGTATCGATAATCACATTTTGCTGATTTTTAGCAATGTCTTTAGCCTTTTGATAAAACTCAATAGCTGCTCCTTCAAAAAACATTTCTCGTATTTGAGTATCAAAGTAATATTGACCAGTTGTTCTATGGGCATGATTACAGATGTAGAGCCAGGGACCTGCATCAGATCCTGCTTGCCAACCGAAACTGGCAGCTTTTTTTTGTAATATTTCAGGAAACCAATCGTCAACTTTAAGTATCTTAATATCCGGATTGATTTTATGTATCTCATGTATAATCGTACTTTTACCTGAAGACGAAACTCCATTTAAAAGTAGGATTTGTCCTGAGTTAGCAGCCATTAAACGTCCATTTCTATTGAGCAAAATTGTTAAACAGCAACATTAGCTAGTTCATAGTATACCTCATCATGCAAACAAAAACTATTTCATTGGCGCTCGGAATATTTTCTGCTATTTTTTAGCATAGAGAGGTGTTATCATGTATTCACTATTCTATTTTTACCCGCTTTCAGGAATCTTACATATTTTTGAGGAATATGTTTATCCTGGTGGCTTTGACCACTATATGCGAAAAATGGTTCCTGCCTTTGCGCCATATATTACGGCCTTATTTGCCATCATTTTTAATGGGTTATTTATCCTGCTTTGCAGTAGCATCCCATTTATTGGCAACCAGTTTCCGCTGTTTACTCTTTCGGTTGCCGCTCTTCTTGGTATTAATGCACTAGTTCACAGTATAGGTGCTATTAAAGCAAAAGCATATGTTCCGGGGCTCATAACGGCGCTCATGCTTTTTGTGCCCTTGTCAATCGCAAGTTATTACACGTTGACGAACTCAGACGCCGGCCCCGTGATTGGTATCTCCCTCTTGCTTGGGATCTGTTACCAAATCATACCCATCATCTATTTGTATGCAAGACAGCAGTTAGGTTGAATATGCACTTTAAAAAGAATGAAACACACCATCATGAAGGTCGGCATGAGATGCATCTTGAAGATATAAAGCGTCGTTTTTATGTCTGCTTGGCTCTCACAGTGCCTGTGCTAGTTTTCACGATTTTCACATTCCCAGGATCCGCATATCTTATCTTTATTCTTTCAACTATTATTTACCTGTACGGTGGATCCCCTTTTTTGAGAGGGCTTTATCAGGAAATAGGCTCAAAAAAACCCGGAATGATGACTCTTGTTGGCATCGCTCTCACCGTTGCTTACTTTTATAGCGTTGCGGTTGTCTTTGGCTTATCCGGGATGCCGTTCTGGCCTGAATTAGTTACGCTTATTGATGTTATGTTGCTTGGCCACGTGATTGAAATGAAGTCGGTCAAGGATGCTTCCCACGCTTTAGAGGCACTAACTCGCCTTCTACCCGATACTGCCCATGTGTTTTCAGACGATACTACGCATGACATTATAACTTCAGAAATAACTAAAGGCATGCAGCTGATCGTAAAACCGGGAGAGAAAGTTCCTGCAGATGGTACAATTATAAAGGGCGAATCAGAAATCAATGAAGCGGCGCTGACGGGCGAATCAGTCCCGCAGTATAAGACTGCCGGAAATGCGGTTATTGCAGGATCGATTAATGGCAACGGCTCTCTCGTGATTACCGTAACCAAAGATCAGCAGGAAAATTATATTGCGCAGGTCATGGGTTTAGTAGGGCAGGTTATGGAAAGCAAATCACATGCCCAGGACATGGCTGATAAGGCAGCCTTTCTTTTGACAACTGCTGCATTAGGTATCGGAGCTTTAGCATTTAGTATATGGGTATTTTTAGCACCGCTATCGTATGCGGTCGAGCGTTTTGTTACGGTTATGGTTACTGCATGTCCTCATGCTTTAGGGCTGGCCATTCCCCTGGTGATTATGGTTATTACGGTATTAGCTGCTCGACAGGGCCTTCTTATAAGATCGAGAACTGCTTTTGAAAAAGCAGCACAGCTTGATATGGTGGTATTTGATAAGACGGGAACGCTGACAACGGGAGAATTCCAGGTAACTGATATAGTGCCGTATGGCCAGATGCATGAGAATGAGCTCCTTGCGCTCGCTGCGAGCACTGAGCCCTTTGCGCAACATAGCATTGCTCGTGCTATTGGTCACGCAGCCCAGAATCAAGGGCTCACCATACCCCAAGCACGTTCTGGTCAAACTTTTCCCGGTAAAGGTGTGCAAGTGCTTATTAATGATAAGCAGCTGTTAGTAGGTAATCAGGCATTACTTGCAGCATTTGGAAAGAAGGTTAATGAAGAAAGCGCTCGTTCGTTAACCGATCAGGGTAAAACAGTTTCATTTATTTTTTTTGGTGATCAGCTCGAAGGGATTATTGCGCTTTCTGACACCTTACGTGAAGAGTCGATTGTTGCCTGTAGGGAATTACAAAAGAAGGGCATAGCGCTCGCTTTGATTACCGGAGATACGCTTCCTGCTGCACGCGCGGTTGCTGACCGCTTGAGAATTAAGATAGTCATGGCTGCGGTGCTTCCCGACCGTAAAGCAGCTGAGATACAAAAACTCCGTGCTGAGGGTTTAATAGTAGCTATGGTTGGTGATGGGATCAATGATGCACCGGCTCTTGCCGCTGCGGATATAGGAATAGCCATTGGCTCGGGAACTGATGTGGCTCGCGAAACTGCTGATATCATCTTAGTAAAAAGTGATCCCCGACAGGTGCTTGATGTTGTACGGCTTTCTCTTCTTTCACGACGTAAAATAGTACAGAATATACTATGGGCAACAGGATATAATATAGTGGCACTACCGCTCGCCGCGGGGTTGTTTGAAGCCTACGGGTTGAGCTTGACTCCTGCTCTTGGGACTGTTCTTATGTCGTTGAGTACGGTGATTGTTGCACTTAATGCTCGATTAATACGCTATGAGCGAACGTAAGGGACCTCGAAGGATGTGAAGATGCATAAAACTGAATCTCTTGTACCTATATTTTTACGCTTTTTGCGTTTTGGGTTCTTAGCCTGGGGTGGGCCGATCGCCCAGCTTGCCTTAATGAGGAAAGAGCTCATCGTTGAAGAAAAATGGATAAGCCAGGATCACTTTAACCGATTAATTGCTATTTATCAAGCGATGCCCGGACCAGAAGCCCATGAAATAGGCGTTTATTTTGGCACTTTAGCCGGAGGTAAGTGGGGAGGCTTACTCGCCGGCTTGGGCTTTATGCTTCCTGGTTTTCTATTGATGCTTCTTCTCTCATGGCTTTATACGCTTTTTGGTCTCACTCCTTTTTTTGCTGATATCTTATTTTGCCTTAAACCAGCAGTCATTGCCTGGGTAGTTAAAGGAGGGCAAGAACTTGGGCAATCTATTTTGAAAAGCTATTCATTATGGTTCATTGCCATTCTTGCGTTTATTGCGGAACTTTATGATGTTCATTTTTTAATTATCTTTAGCTGCGCTGGTTTACTCTATGCTTTCTTGGTTAATCAACGAGATGAGCGCACATTATCAAAGTTTTTCAAACGAACATCGGTAAAAATTTTGCTCGTGGCTTTAATAATCCTCATCTTATCCATGGTTACTTCTTATTATTTATTCGGTAAACCCATTGCACAGACGACAGAGAATGTTCCTAGGCCTTCCCTATTTAATCTTTTTTTGATGGGGCTCAAATATGGGGGGCTTTCGTTTGGCAGTGTGTATACTGTTCTTTCCTTCATAAAAAGCGATGCGATAGAGGCCGGGCATTGGATGACACAAAAACAACTTATCGATGGCCTCGCTCTTTCTGGATCGCTTCCCTCTCCTTTTATCATTATAACAACATTTGTAGGATATTTAGCACGAGGGCTGAGTGGAGCTTTATTGGTAACGGTGGGGACTTTTCTGCCGGCATTTATTATTCCTCTCTTTGGTCATACT
>PRDV01000005.1 GCA_003174035.1 Candidatus Babelota bacterium | reverse complement strand
CGCATGAGTACGGGATTAAGTTTCGGCAGTATGTAAAACTTAAACTCAAATGTTTTTTTCAATTTCTGATAATAATCATTGTTATGCACGCGCTTTAATTCTGCTTCAATTAGGTCTTCCTCGAGCAACAAACTATAATTGAAAGCACCATGTTTTTCGATTCCTGCCCTAATTTCCTCAATCTCCTTTTGTGAGCAGCGATCTGGTCGTTTTGTTTGATCGTGCGCAGCAACATCAAAGAGATTTTTCAGAATCTGCGAAGCCTTATAACTTTGCCCTTTTTTAAACTCAGCATAGGCAGCCATAACCTCCGGAATGGTGCACATTTTCTTATGGAGGGGCCAATCGCGTTGTTGACAGGTCTGGCTACAGTAATGTGCAGTGCCACACTGCGAACACACCAAAATTTTTGTATCTGTTTCAGCTCTACCACAGGTAAGACAGATGTTTGGTGCTAATGCTAAATTACAATACCTAATGCCAGTTTCAACGTTATCGATCTCTTTATCCATGGCTAAGCCAGAAGAAAGGCGAAATAGAAGAAAAATCAGGGTATGAATTCTGCGTTGTGTAATCATAAGAAAAACTCCTCTAGCTCTAAAAGATCCTCGGACGTTGAATAAGTGAAAATATCAGGGCCTTCAATTCAGGAGCCAAATTTATCCAAGGCTCAGTATCAAGTGGATTACCAATCCATAGCCAATTCTTCTGAGTCATCCACTCGTTTTAATTCTGCTTCAATGAGGTCTTCCTCAAGCAACAAACTATAATTGAAAGCCCCATGTTTTTCGATTCCTGCTCGAATTTCCTCGAGCTCTCTTTGCGAGCAGCGATCCGGTCGTTTTGTTTGATCGTGCGTAGCAACATCAAAAAGATTTTTCAGAATTTGTGAAGCCTTATAACTTTGCCCTTTTTTAAATTCAGCATAGGCACCAATAACCTCCGGAATTGTGCACATTTTCTTGTGGAGGGACCAATCGCGCTGTTGACAGGTCTGGCTACAGTAATGTGCAGTGCCACACTGTGAACACACCAATCATAGCTTGAATACTTGTAAATCCATAGATCTTTAAAGAGTTCCTTCTGATCAAGGAAGAGAGATTTAAGGGTAGAAATAAGAAACGATTTGTCAAAACGCCGTGGTCTTGATAGCAAAAAATATCGAGCACCATTTTTAAAAAGATTGTAGATATATTCCGTCTTATCTACGTAGAGATAGTCGTTTTCAATCATTTTTGAAAAAGTACTAATACCTACCGGCAGCTTCTTCATTAATCTATCCAATGTATAGCTTTAATCGATCATAAGCAGAATAGCAGGAATGAAGAAAAAGGAAAGCTTGATTGTTTAAGATGTTTAACGTGAGCCGATTAAGCACTCTAATCGGCTCAGAAAAACCTATATTTTTGAGCCGATTAGTGATAAACTTATTACCAGAATACTACAAACAGGTATAAGGAACATGAAATACATTTGGCAGCATAAGCATTGGCCTGACTTTGAATATGATCTTTCTAACTCGCTGGACCTTCTCTATAGGTATGCGGTGGAGACAAGCCATGTATCTGCGAGCTTGGAACATCTTCCAGCAGCTCTTCAAATCGATGCAATTATAGATGTGATGGTCTCTGAAGGAACAAAAACCTCTCAGATAGAGGGCGAAAAGCTTAACCAAGAAGATGTAAGATCATCAATTAGAAACCAATTAGGACTGGTTAAAAACCCTGAAGTTATAAAGGACCCAAGAGCTCAGGGAATCGCACAATTAATGATTGCCGTAAGAAAAAACTATATGCAGCCTCTTACAAAGGAGGAGCTTTTTGCATGGAATACCATGATATTGTTTGATCCGTACAGACAAATCCCCCTAGAAATTGGCACCTACCGTACTTCTAAAGAACCCTTGCAAATAATCTCTGGAGCTATTGGTAAAGAGACGATGCATTTTGAAGCACCTCCTAGCAATACAATCGAAAAAGAAATGAGCAAATTTATAAGATGGTTTAATGAATCAAGCAGCCTTCCAGGACCCGTTAGAGCAGCTATTGCTCACCTTTATTTTGAGTGTATTCATCCATTTGAAGATGGAAATGGGCGCGTAGGGCGAGCTCTTGTTGAAAAAATTCTGTCTCAGGACCAAAAAACACCTACCCTTTTGAGCCTTTCAGCTACGTTAGAGAGAAATAAGCGCACCTATTATGACGAACTTTCGTTAGCAAGTAAGAATGGTCTCGATATAACCCGTTGGGTTGATTATTTTATTAACGTTATCTTCGAGGCTCTTGAAGATAGTAAAAAACAGATAGATTTTATTGTAAGGAAAGCCGCATTTTATAATACCTATGCTGCAAAACTCAATGAACGTCAAACAAAAGTCATTGCCCGAATGTTCAAAGCAGGACTAGAAGGATTCAAAGGTGGTATGAGCGCCCAAAAATATATGAATATTACTGGTTGTTCGAAAGCTACTGCAACACGTGATCTTAAAAACCTCTTGGATTGGGGATGTATTGAGAAGATGGAAGGCGGCGGCAGAAATATAAAGTATGCTTTAAGACTACCTTCTCCCATGAAGATTATTATTTAATTTGTTAAGTGGTCTCCACCAACTGGATTTGATCAAGTAGTGTTCTTGAAAAATTTTGTAAAGAGGCACCAAGCTGTTACGACCGTTTAATCCACTAACCGAGCAAGACCTTTACGTTTACTACGATTGAAGCAATAGACAAACAACATAATGGCAACGGCTGCATAGGCAGTACCCAAAACATACCCTTTTACCAAATAAGGCGTTGGATCTTGGTGCTGCGTCAAATAAGCACGCATGCCTTGAAATGGATAGCTTATTGGTAAAAAAGCAGCTACTTTTTGAATCCAGGTTGGTAAAACGTCTATAGGATAATATGCCCCACTGAAAGGCAATAGAGACCATAGAACAACAAATGCTAATTCTGTGCTGCGTCTACCTATAGAAACGACAATGGCTAAACAGGTAAATCCAATACAAAGCTGTTCGATGAAATTCGTCAATTATTTGCATCTTTGCCAGCAGCAAAAGCCCGAGGACTCAATGCAGAAAAGTTCTCTTTTAATACTTCTGATGAACGCTGCGAGAATTGCAATGGTGCTGGCACGGTAGAAATTGATATGTCATTTATGCCTGCTATTGAAACCATGTGCCCAGTTTGCGAAGGGATGCGATTTAATGAAGAATTATTAACCCTACGATTCCAAGGATACAACATTGCACATATTTTAGATATGACGGTAAGCGAAGCAATGGTCCTCTTTGAAGAAGAAACCAAGATTTTTGCAATCTTGGATGTTATGAAACAAGTTGGTTTGGAATACTTAAAGTTAGGCCAGTCGACATCGACATTATCTGGAGGAGAAGCACAGCGCATTAAACTGGCCACTGAATTATCAAAATCAGAAAGAGGGAAAACGTTATATTTGTTAGACGAGCCCACAACAGGCTTGCATCCTCAAAAAGTGGAAAGACTTTTGGCTATCTTGAAAAAATTGGTAACTAAGGGAAATACTGTAGTGGTGATCGAACACAACTTAGATGTTATATCCAAAGCCGATACCATTATTGATTTTGGACCGGGCGGCGGATGTTCAGGGGGCCACATTGTTGCTGTAGGAGCCGCTTTAGAAGTTGCTGCTCATAACAAGTCATTAACAGGACAATCCCTGAGGGCTTATATAACAAGCGATGTCCACAAAAGAGTTAATAATATTTTTAAAAAATAATTAACCTTATGATAGGAACCTTCAAGAATACCCCTATTGTTGCTACCTTTCAATTAATCCAGTAACGTGAGCCGATTACCTATGCTAATCGGCTCAAAAAACTCTACTCTGTGAGCCGATTAATCTTTCTCATTCGCAAGGAAGGCGTTATTTATAACTTTGAAACTGAATCTGCCATCTTCACGCTTAAAAACGATGCCTTCTCGTACGGGATTATTGATGCTAGGACCGTGAGCAAAATCGAGAAGATTAGTTACATTTCGGATGCCTAATTGCTCGAGAGAGACGTTACGATAGAGCACGGGAATATGCTGAATCATAGTGCTATTCACTTTATTGCTGGCATGCAAGTCCTGCATAAACTTTTCCCGTTCGGTTGGGCTGAGATACGTACGGGTGTTCAAATTTTGAACATCGAATACATAGAAGCGATGCTCTTTGAGATTTTCAATGTTACTTTGGATACCAGGCCCCATGAGCTCTCCCTGAATAGCATAGCCATCATATCCAGCTGTAGATAAACCACTATCAATAAATTGCCTGATGATAGTATTGTGTTCATTCTCCTCATTGACCTTCAACTCTAAATTTCGACTACATGCTCCTATTTCATTATTAAAAAAGTAATAGGTAACACTTGTCCCATCAAGTTTTGTAGTGACTTCGTATCGGGCATCCTTGTTCATGGTGAAGATTTCTTCTAATAGATTCTGACAACGTTCTTGATCAGTCTTGCTGATAAAGCTTGGAAATGGCCCTTTTATTTGTCCTGCAAGTGCCGCAGGCGTAGGAATTTCAAACAGCTTAATGCCGAGTTTTTCTGTGAGGTCAAGGTCCCGTAATTGAGACAAATCATTTTTGAATTCCTGATCTGAGAGCTCTGGAAATTTTTCCAAGGGAAGAGCTAGTCCTTGACTGATTTGGCCGCGCAGCTTGATGGTTCGCAGTTTATGTCCACGTATACCCTCAAACAGGCGCACACTAGCTTTCATAAGGAATGCATAGCGCGGGTCACTTTCAGGTAAAAAACTATCTATTTCGAAGTAAATGCAAAAATCGCGTTCGCTGAACTCGCCCTTCTTAACAATAACTTTCCATCCGTCGATACTTGCTACTTCGATCATATCCGCGCCAGGAATGGGATCAAGTGAGGTGATCTGTCGAACAGTTACCAGCTTTCTTCTCTCCATTGGACCTCCAATAATCACTTAGAAAAACATTCAAGCTTGAGCTTTATTAACCCGCTAGCGAACAATCACTCGCGTGATCAACAACAAGCATGCCAAAAGATGTCATAGATTGCAAATTTTTTTTTAAAAATGATTCACGCCAATAAAATTAGGTACAAGCTGCCTTCAATAGCATTGCTCAAAAAATACTTCGTTTTTTATGTATACTCTCGTTGGGCTACAATAGAGGTGAACTATCATTCTCCAGGATAGGTGATCTGTAAGCCTTTAACCTGCGCAAAGGAAGTCAGGGTGTGCTCTTGAGTTCTGTTCCCGCTATAGATATCGTGAACCACAAAATGGCGTACCAGAAGCGCATCGGCAATGAGCGAGCGATGGCAGCGCCATGGTATAGCTTCTGCGCACATAATAACCGTTCTGTTTTTCAGAGCAATGTCACATAATACCTCTACTCCCCTTTTAAATTTAGCTGTCTGCATGTAATCAGCAAAGCCACGAAATGATGCATTATGCCAACCGTTGTTAATTGAATTTTTAAGCGGGTGTCTTAGTCCTCCTAAGGCAGACATATGCAGGTAGCCGATGTCATGTTTTTCAAGAAATGCTTTGAGTACATCCTCATTAAATTGCGGATTATGCCGTGAGCGTGGTATAGTCCGTACGTCAACTACCATAGTTATTTCGTAGTGCTTAAGAATAGCCAAAAGTTCTTCTATCGTTCGGGTAGAATGGCCGATCGTGAAGATGGTGTTTTGCTTGCGCATACTACTCTCATAATTTTATTGCAGAGTTTGCCGGTAAAACGCTATTTTTAGAATAAGGCTCTCGGAGGATTATATGCAAGCATTAGAGAAAGCAATTTTTGCTGGCGGCTGCTTCTGGTGTATTGAGGCAGCCTTTGGTGAGGTACCGGGCATCGTTAGCGTAGTTTCAGGGTATACTGGCGGAGAAAAACCCTTTCCTACGTATAGCGAAGTATCCTCAGGAAAAACGGGACACGTTGAAGCGGTTGAGGTTACCTATGATCCTTCGCTCATTTCTTTTGGAAAGTTGCTTGATATTTTTTGGTCCAATGTAGACCCAACCGATATAGGTGGCCAGTTTGCCGATCGAGGCAGTCAATATGCGACGGCTATTTTTTATACAACCGAAGAACAGCAGAGGATTGCGCAGAACTCAAAAAATGAGCGGGCTAACCTCTATGATAAACCGATAGCAACCAAAATTCTGAAAGCAATAGCCTTCTACCCTGCTGAAGAATACCATCAGCAATATTACAAGAAACATGCTGCTCGGTACAACCAGTACAAGCTTGCCTCAGGCCGAGCACAGTATATACATGAGATGGCAAAAAAAACACTCAGTTGCCCCCTACCAGCATCTAACTTCATGCATGAAAAATCACGTCTCACCCCTTTAGAATATAAAGTTACGCAAGAGGGAGCCACTGAGCAACCCTTTCACAATAAGTACTGGGATAATCATCAAGAAGGTATTTACGTGGATATTGTCAGTGGCGAACCGCTCTTTAGTTCAACGGATAAATACGATTCAGGAACGGGTTGGCCTAGTTTT
>PRDV01000092.1 GCA_003174035.1 Candidatus Babelota bacterium | reverse complement strand
AACTTATCTGAAACGCTGTTTTGGGAGCTCCCCGAGTCAACCATTGGTGCTTACTCAAAGAGTGTGGTATAATTCATTATATAAATAGTTAATGTCATAAAAGTATGGGAGTGTATTATGCAATTTGTTCGCTTACTACCAATCGTTTTTTTAACTACTCATCTCGGACAATGTTTTCTTATTGCTTATGAGTCCGTTCCGCGAAGTGTTGCCGATAGAGCTGTTTACTACGTTAAATCTACACAGCTTGATGATTTCTCTTGTGCGTATAATGCGCTCTTTAATGCCTGCAATCTCGATAGGGCGTGTGGTGTTCCCAATAGATTTGCAGATTATAGTCAGTTTTCAAGAATAAGCAGCGCATATGCTAGGTCCGAAGGATTGAATCCTAAGGGTTCCACTTCAACGCGTAATAGTGATGATTTAGCGCTTAATCACTTGAGAATGAAGAATGTATGCAATCTCGGATTTAAGGATGCCAGAATTATTCCATTGTTCGATTTACATGCACGCATTTCAATTACTGGAAGGGAATCAAAGGCAGAGCAGCAAAGAATGTTCCAGCGGGAATTTGAGCGACAACAAGAAGCGTTTATTGATAGTATTAAATATCAATTTGATGCTGCGGCTGGATTGACTCGAGTAATGCACTTTGTATGCACGGTGCAAGATGGGGGCACAGGCCATGCTGTTCTTGTTTCTCTTGTTCAAAATAGCACAGGTCGGGGGCTTTATATTTTCGATAACTTAAATCGACGCATTTCTGAGAATTCGGAGATTATGCGGTACATTCATTACTTATCAGACCGCTTTTCTGTAAGTTCGCGGGGAATCTATCAAGGGCCTCAATTGCCAGAGCGTTGGAGCAGTGCGCCTAAACCAAGAGTTAGGTATTACTATAATTAGTTAAAAAATCCTATACCAAATGTAAAGTGGTTTTAACAAATAGTTGAGCTAAATGTAAAGTCCACTTTACATTTGGTGAAAAAAATTGAGCAAGCGTTACTTTAGATTGAACCGATCTTAGATTTTGCAGTCTAATTTGAACGACGGTTATGGTGTGATGAGCTTAATGAGCTCTTGAGGATTGGTGAAGGTTATGCTAAGTCCTTCATAAGTTCGAACAAATGAATTTGTCACGGTGTTTGATACCACAAAATTCGCGCCCTCCTTATATAGCTTACGGAATACGTGGATTTTTGAGCCGATCTCATTGAAGGCATAAGAGCCACGTTCTGCTTGCAAAGTACTAAATTTGCATTCAATAGCTATCACAGAATTATTGCCTTTTGTGTGAATTACAAAATCTACCTCATTTCCTTTCTTATCACGCCAATAGTGAACTGCCTGGCTTTGTAATTTTGCATGAAGTTCGTTTAATACACACTGCTCCCATAAAATTCCCATATCAGCCTTTCTTAATTCTTTCCACCCTTTTGAATAGGATACAAACCCCGTATCGAAGCCATATACTTTTGGGGCTTTCACAATTTCCGAGGATTTATGAGTTGAGAATGGCCTGATAACATGAACAACAAATGTTTCTTCTAATATTGCAAGATAATTCCCAATGGTTTGCCTACTTGTTTCTGCTGCAGTAGCAAAACGACTAGCTTCATACATGCTACCGCTTTGCGCCAATAGGAGGGAGGCAAATTTCATAAAAGGTTGGCGCATTCCAACGCGGAACATATCCTGGATGTCCTTTGCATAATATGCCGTGATCCATTCCTTGTAATCCTCTTCAGGGAGAGTTTGTTTTGAAAAGAGGCTTGGAAAGCCTCCAAAGAGCAATCGGTGATAAATATCATCATTACCAAAGAGCTTTCCTTCTTCAAGGAGCATGGGGGTGAGCCATATCTCCCGTTTACGCCCAGTTAAGGTATCTTTAAATTTAGCGCTTGCTCCTAAAGTTGAAGAGCCTGTTGCAATGATTTTAACATCAGGGTAATAGTCAGCAGCTATTTTCAAAAGCTGAGATGGATTTTCAAGGTGATGAATTTCATCAAGTACGATGCGTTTCCCTCTGTAGCGTGTTAAAAATGCTTCTGGATCGTCCATTTCTTGGCGGATTCGAGGAAGTTCGCAATCAAGATACACGATGTCAGGCAAGCTTCTGCATAGGCTTGTTTTGCCAACTCGTCTTACGCCCATAAGCCAGATAACTGTTTTTTCCTGCCAAGCCTGTTCTATGAGATTTTGCCAATAGGGACGAGCTATGATCATGTTCAAACTCCTAAACCAAATGCAAAGTGAGTTTAACATATAGTTAATCTAAATGTAAAGTCCACTTTACGTTTGGTACAAACTAGAAGAGTTTACATCATTGCGCGCACAACAACCGAATCGCCTGCTTCTAAGCCCAAGGCTTCCTTAATTTCCTGAAGAACCGTGCTTGTGAGTTTCTTTTTTTTCATGATTACCTCCTACATAACAGCATTAACTACCATAGTCCAATATGTTTTTTCAATTAATTTTGAAAAAATTTTAATGATTCAGCTAAAAAATATCTTGTATCAGTTGCTCAACCGATTTGACATTAAAAGGCTGCTTGACAGCTGAATAGAAGACCTCATCATATTCACGTGTTTGAACTACCACTGGCATAGCGATTGCATGCCCCAGAAGTACGGCCTGTTTTTTCGTCTCAAGTCCAGCAAGTACCGTGCGTAACTGAGAAGCATTGCTTGTGCCAGTAAGAACTGCGGCAATATCTTTTTCATCATTGAGTTGCGCAACTATTTTGGTGCCGATTTGGGAAAGCACCTCTGGATCGATGCCGGATGGGCGTTGATCTACAACCAGTAATGAAACGTAATATTTTCTCATTTCACGCGCAATGGTGCCAAAGATAGTTTGGCGTGCGGTTTGCGGATTGAGAAATTTATGTGCCTCTTCAATGGTGATCATAAGTTTTTTAGGTTCATCAGCTGTGCGCTGGCTGCCTAAAAAATGCTCAGTTTTTTGTATATAGAGGCTATGAATGCGACGCGTGATGATATTGGCAATAAGGAGATAGCAAAAGGTTGAAGTAAAGTTTCCAAATTCGATGATGATGGAGATGCCTCGGTCAATGTATTCCATCATTCGATCGATGACGTCAGAATCATTGCCTGATTGTATAAAGGGGAATCGTTCAATCGTTTTTAACTTTCTATAGAGTGCAGCAACTGATTCTGGATGGGCGCCCACTTCTTGAGCAAACTCTTTAAGTGCATCACCTTGTGCTAATAAGGCCTCAAGCCAATTTTTCTTATATTTTGCTGCAATTAAATAGGCAGCTTCATAGGCCGTGGGGTTAAGGTTCAGTTCGGCATCAAGAGAAATAATATCCTCTACTGCTATAGAGCTATACGATAAGGTTAATTCAACATCGGGATTGCCGCCTCGTCGGCGGGTTGAAGTGGGATCTAGTGAAAAAATAACCACCTTTTCTGGAAATAAGGTCTTAAGACCCTTTACAAAACTCTGTGCATTTTCCTTGCGGGCTTGGAGTCCATATTCGCTATGCATATCAAAGATAATATTCACTGCTTTATCATGATGAATAAGTCCGGCAAGTACAAGCCGGGTGAGAAAGGTCTTACCCGTTCCTGTTTTGCCAAATATCCCATTACTACGCTCAGTAAGCCGCTCAAGATCTAAACAAACTGAAGCATCCATATCAAGTGGATTACCTATAGAAAAATATTTTTGTGAGCGATCAGATTCGTCACCGAATATAAGAGATATATCCTTTTGATTGGCCTCTAAAACGGGCGCAAAATGAGGAGGAATTGTTTTCACTGGTGCAGTTTTGCCATCGGTCAAAGCCAGCATGGGCCGTAAGCTTGCTGTTGCATAAATATCTTTGGATCTAAGGGCATTTTTTAATAACTGTTCATGTGGTCCTGGAGGAAAAAGAAGTATATCCGGGTGCGTTACCTCAAGGGTTAAATCGGTAATAAGGCAAAAGAACCGCTGGTGCGTTCCTTCAATGGCAACGAATTTCCCTGTTTTTAACTGCTCAATATCAGCATCAGGATTAATGCGCATGGTGAGGCCTTCGGTGAGGGAGCCTGCAACTATGTGCCCAATAAGATTATTCATGCGTTAAAATCAATGTTAGAGAGTCCCGTGTTACTTCTAAAATACCCCCCACAATAGTCATGAGGGTGGTAGAGCCATCCTCAAGCTCCATGGTAATTTCTTTATTATGGGCAAGCAGCACAACCATCGGGGCATGGCCAGGTAAAATCACAAAATTGCCCTGTTGCGTTTGCACTTCGAGCCAATTAATATGCATGCTTTGTGCCTTAGTTGGGCCCACAAGCTTAAATTCCATAAGTGCCTCACTAAGAGCTCATTGAGCTGCTGATTCAAGCATTTTTTCAGCTTTTGCAAAAGCTTCATCAAGCGTACCAACCATATAAAAAGCTTGTTCAGGAAGATTATCGCATTCACCGCTTACAATGCGCTCAAAATCTGCAACGGTTTTGCTCAGTGGTACATAGGTTCCTGAGATACCACTTGCAAACTCTGCAGAAAATAATGGCTGTGTAAGGAATTTTTGAATGCGTTTAGCCCTTTTAACAAGCTGCTTATCTTCATCTGAAAGTTCATCAACCCCTAGAATGGCGATAATATCTTGTAATTCTTTGTAGCGCTGCAAAATTGATTGAATTTGGCGTGTAATAGCATAATGTTTCGGTCCGACAATTGCTGGATCAAGCGCTTTTGAGTTAGATTCTAATGGATCAACGGCTGGATAAAGCCCTAATTCAACCAGCTTGCGAGAAAGCACGGTGCTCGCATCTAAATGCAAGAAGGTAGTGGCTGGTGCTGGATCGGTAATGTCGTCAGCAGGAACATAGACTGCCTGGACTGACGTTATCGATCCATTGACAGTGCTGGTAATACGCTCTTGGAATGCACCCATTTCAGAAGCTAATGTTGGTTGATATCCTACTGCCGATGGCATACGACCGAGAATAGCTGACACTTCAGAACCAGCTTGCACAAGTCTAAAGATGTTATCAATAAAAAGAAGTACATCTTTTTTTTCTTCATCTCTAAAATATTCAGCCATAGTAAGGCCAGCAAGTCCTACCCGCAAGCGAGCTCCGGGCATTTCTCCCATTTGGCCAAATACAAGTACCGCTTTATCAAGAACATTGAAGCGCTTCATATCAAGCCAGAGCTCATTTCCCTCACGGGTCCGCTCTCCAATCCCGGTAAATACTGAAACACCCTTATGTTCGATAGCGATGTTGCGAATAAGCTCAGTCACCAAAAGTGTTTTCCCTACACCCGCTCCACCAAATAGCCCAATTTTTGAGCCTTTAAGATAGGGGCACATAAGATCGATTACTTTGATACCTGTTTCCTGTACTTCATTTTCTATCTTTTGTTCTACGAAAGGCGGTGGATCACGATGTATGGGCATTTGTTGAGAATGCTTAAGCGGCGCTTCGCCATCGATAGTTCTACCGAGTACATCAAACATGCGCCCGAGTATTTGATTGCCAACAGGCGCCTTAATCGGCCCTCTCGTATCAATTACTTCTAATCCACGACAGACACCAAAGATATTTTCAAGAGCAATGCAGCGTACAATGCCATCCCCTAATTGCTGAGCTACTTCTACACTAGCAGTACGTTCTTGGGATCCATTGCCTGCTGGGATACGTATTTGAAGTTCATTGAAAATGTCGGGAACAGATTCTCGAGGAAATTCCACATCGATAACCGTACCACTTACTTCAATAATAGTGCCCAGTGGGCCTGTTTTTTGAGATAAAGAAGTTTGCGCTGTTTCTTGCATGCTAACCTTGCGCGGTAAAAGTTTTATTAGACTTCAGTATAGAACAATTGTGGTATGAGCACAAACGTTTGGTTAATTAAGTTTGAGTATTGGGAACTGTTGATATGATTTATGGTATGAGTAGTTTCTTGTGATGTGAGTGATGATCAATGCGCAGGACATGGCTTTAATAGTGCTCCAAGGGGGATTTTGACGTGCTCAGGGGACGGTGTTACTGTTATTCTACGTTTAAAATTGTTCTATGAAAGGCTAAAAAAATGATTACTATAAAGCATTCTAACATAATGGTTCTTGGGTTTGCCATAATGGCTTTTGGTGGGAACATTCAGTCTATGTCATCAGGTTATGAGCGGTCCTCGACAATACCAGAATTCTCCAGGGAAGATTTTTTTAAAGGCAATTTTGGTGAGCGATGGACGCCTCCTGCGCCAGTGTTCCTTCGGCAGAAACTTCCCCTAGTATTTCATCCCGGATATGATATTAAAGAAGGTCTCCATCCTTTTAGCATCAAGGGCTATGGTAACATTGCGTCGCTTTTGACAGAACGTTTGCGAACGACGGTAGATCACTTTTGCGAGCCAGAAAAGATTTCAGATGAAGACCTCAGGCTGGTACATACAGCCGAGTACTTGGCTTCACTTAATTCTTCAACCACGATAGCGCGAATCGCAGAGAACCCATCACTTGCATCAATGCCCATTCAATTTTTGCAAAAGGAGATTCTTGATCCAATGCGTTATGGGACAGCAGGAACGGTTTTGGGAGTCGAGCTTGCGCTTGAATATGGGTGTGCAATAAATTTAGCTGGTGGTTATCACCATGCCAAACGCAACCAAGGAGCCGGTTTTTGCTATTTTGCTGATATTCCGCTCGCCATCGTGAAAGCACGTGCCCAATGGCCAGCATTAAAGGTTTTAGTTGTTGATTTAGATGCTCACCAAGGCAATGGGATAGAGGCATATCTAGAACATGATAAGCAGACTTTCATGTTCGATGTATATGGAGCAGATAACTATCCTCATGACAGGGCGGTTAAACCCTACATAACGTACGATTTTCCTGTGGCTAATGATAGTAAGGATGGGGAATATAGCGAACTTTTGAAGAGGGAGCTGCCAAAAGCTATCGAAGAAGTTAAGCCTGATCTTATTATTTACAACGCCGGGACTGATATTTATGAAAAGGATCGGCTCGGGAGAATGGCGATATCAAAAAAAGGCATTATTGACAGGGATTTTTTTGTATGGGAACAAGCACGGTCGAGAAACATTCCGATTCTTATGGTATTATCAGGAGGTTATTCCTCTGAAGGTGCAGCTATGATTGCAGAGTCGATTATAGGCTTGGAAGATTGGAAGAAGTACATTTGGGATGGGCGGCACCCTGATTCTATTTGGGGGCATAAGAACTCGATTAACTAATTAAGATCTCCATGATCTTGCTAATTAACGGTTTTCCCAGATTTTGTTTGAATTGTTTAGAGAGCTGTTCTAATTTTTCTTGCAGCTTTCCCTGAATCATAGTTAACCTCGAGTTTGAGTAATTTTAAACTACGAGTTTAAAATTGTCAGAATCATAAACGGTTTTTGTTGTTATTCAATATCCGATGAAGTTGACCAAGTAAATAAAATGGAATAGACAAAAGCTCGTATTGAACGTTATTTCCTTGTGTATCTTTGAGATCTATAAGGGTTTGGTTGGGAATGCCTGAGCAGATACGCACAGCTATTGATAGTTTTTTGAGTCCCATAAATAAGTGAAGAGATTTCATTTTTCCGGTGGCGCCAGCCTTAACTTCTAAGGGAATTATTCTTATCCCATGTTGCACTAAGTAATCAATTTCTGCATCGGAGCCTTGCCTTATCCAATAATAAAGTGTTGGTTCAATATAATCCGGAAAGAGAGTTCGTAATAGTTGGCCGGTTAATTGTTCTGCAATACCTCCCTTGTTTACAAGGTCAAGCTCTGCTATATTTTTTAGGTCATTAAGAGATAATTTAAGCAACGTAGAGCAAAGACCTACATCGAGAAAAATGACTTTAAAAAATTTTGCTAAAATTTCAGCACCTAGCGGAATTCCATTGGCAGATGTAGCCGTCACGCGATCGCAGATTCGTGCTTTACAAAGCAGATCTAAAGAGTTTTTTATGGCATCATGGCTTAATAGCGGATTTACTGCTTTGTATACAAATTTATCGCCCAATAAGGAAGGAATGGTATTAATGACATCAGTTAGATTTTGCGGAACTGCGCGGATGCTATATTTGGGGAAATCATCTTTATAGGTGTTAATAAGATTAAAATGGACCCTGCTCACTTCTCGTGGGTCTTGCGTTTTTAGCCACGTATCGACTGCGCTTGGCATTCCGCCTACGATGATGAATTCTTTTACGAATTTGATAAGGCGATCATGTATGGAAGAAGGAATCTCTTTACTTAGCTCATAGTGATTAATGTAATCAAAGAGTTTTTCTTCCCCTAAGGCCAGCAAAAATTCTTCAAATGAGAGTGGTTCTAGGTGCATGTATTCTATTCTGCCCACCGGCATGCTCATAGCGTGTTGAGAGAGCATAAATTCTAGAAGTGATCCAGCGGCGATAACAGGCAACTGAGGCATATGTTCTGCAAACCATCGTAATTTGGCAAAAAGCTGAGGGCTTTGTTGAATTTCATCAAGAAACAGCAAAGATTTTTCAGGAATGATATCTACGTTAAGTTCGGTTTCGATATTTTTCAGAATTTCTTTTGGGTCATTTGTGGTAAAAAGGGCTGCATATTGCGGAAATTCTTCAAGATTCAGGTCAATGAGCATTAACTTTTCTTCTTCTGCAAAGGAGCGGACAAGCCATGTTTTTCCTACCTGTCTTGCTCCTCTTATAACAAGTGGTTTTCGGCCATCTCGTTTGAGCCATTCTTTAAGTGCAATGGATCGTAATCTTTTCATTTTTCACCTCTATGTAATCATATACTTAAAAAAAGCTTAAAACAATAAAGAACCCCTTCTTTTTTTAAAATTTCTGAAAAACAAGGAGTTCTTTATTGGTAGAATCATAATTGTTTAGTTCACTTTTTAAGCAATGTTTGTTGTAATGTCGTTAGTTAAAGGCAAACTTAAGTTGATTAGCCTCTTGATATGTTAAAAAAAAAGAACCCCTTCTTTTTCCGAGTTTATTAAAAAAGAAGGGGTTCTTTTTATAAGCAGAAAGCTTGATGCAAATGCACTCTAGATCTATGATCAAATTATTGAAAAAAAATATGCTACAGAATGAAATCATAGAATTGCATTCACCGCTTTTTTCTCATAACTTTAAACACGTAGTTATTAAGAATCCTAAGTTGTGCTATCTACCAAAATTTATAAAAAAACTCTGCTTCGGTGTGGCCTAGTTTAATGCCAGAGAAATACAGCGCAACCGCTTTTTCAGCTGGTATATCTATTTGCTCAAATAAGGCATTTAATCTGTCATTTGAGGAATCATATATTGAGAAAATTGCGAATGTTAAATCTGCTTGTTCCACGTTTAAATCTAGCGAATCATTGATTTCAGTGGGGTTTATTGTTTTTACTGAACTTCTACAGCTTATGCCTTTTAATTGGCCTTGTTCCAAAGCGGCGAAAGGAAATGAAGTATACAAGTCTTCAAATTTTTTAATAAGCTTTGATTCATTATAAAAAACATCGGCGTATATCCATGGGTGATCAAACGCCTTTTTAATTTCTTTTGCTACATCCAAAATTTTTAGCCATTCGTCGGAAGTTCTTTTATCTTCTTCTACCGCAAATTGTATGTATACACGGCAAATTTTGAATTTGTCGGAGATGTTCTTTTTTGCTATCTCTTGCCACCATCCTGGTAGTGGGTTTTCCCATGCTGGTAACGACTGTGCCCACGGATTAAAGTTCATTATTTCGGGTAATTGAAGATTTTCATCAACGCTTATCGTAAATTTGCCCTTGCCCGTTTGCTTAAACATTTTTTTATTGAAGGTTTTTTTTGAAATGATAAGACATTCTTTGCTGCAATTAATCGTACCGGTAAATTTAAATTCATCGGTTTTAATAATGATAGTTTTCCCTGAGATGGTTCCATTGCCAGTCAGGCTTCCACAACTAATATTAACGTCATTTCCCTTTATGGTACCGGTATTTTTTAGCTCTCTGGTTACGGTAAACTCGATACTTTCGCCTTCGGTGATTCCAGCGCCGGAGTATTCACCGCAATTAAAAGAAAAGGTTGCATGAAGTTCAGTAACAAAAATTAAGCATGTGGTAAACGTGAGGAAAAGAAATTTTTTCATAGAGAGTCTCCTGTTAAAGATGATTACATTCTGTAAAGATAGTACTATATTTTTTGTTGTACCTCAACTTTTATAGTGGACTAATAATAGAGGCAAAAATTAGGTATACAATTTTACTGTGTTTTGGCTGTCATCTTCACGCTAAAACCTGGGGTTTTGGCCGAACTACTATAATGATTTAAAATAAAAAATAATTAAAAATTATTGAACTGGCAATTCTGATTTTGTTATATTTTAATTATCTTGTAATGCGAGCAAGGAGTAATAATGAAAAAAATAATCGGCTTAGCGATAATGACTTGTTCAATGATAATTGGGCAAAAGTATATAGATAACATACGGATTGAAGGTGGTGCTGAGATACGGATGGTCAACATAATGCCCTATAAAGCGATATCGGTTCCCCTGGCGGGAGAAAAGCCCCAGGAAACTCAAGGAGTAACGCTCACATCATTTCCAAATTGGCCTGCGACTTATCCGCTAAGCGGGCCTTTAAATATACAGTCTATGCCCGCAGGTGGACTTGAAGTGGTAGTTAGAGGTATGATAGGTACTAAGTTGAATTCTCATACAACGTCATTTGATAGAATGGCGTTAACGCTTATTAGTGAGCACAATACCCTTGTGATTAAAAAAGATTTGGTTGCTCGATTAGATCCTGTTAAAGAATAACTTAGCTTTTTAGTTGAAGCATTGTTCTTATAGCCCTCACAAGGTCAGTGAGCGTTTGTGTTTTGTCGAAAACGGGTATTATCGATGGTCTTTTATTCTCATTATTTCCAGCGCTATAAGCAATGCAAAGCATCGTTCCATCGTCAGTGAATACCATAATATCAGCTTTTCGCCTACAAAGCGGTACTACTATTTTTTTTGCGCAATCAAAAAGGAGAATATAGGGATTTTCTTCGTAAATACGAGGGGGATCCGTCTCCAGTGGCTCGACGGTGGTTGATAGAGCAATGACACCTGTATGGGGACACATGCAGGCTGAGTAGAGAGGATCTTTTGTCATTAGATTATTCAGGTCCCATACTGGAATAGAAAAAATCGGTTTATGTTCTTTTTCTTTTAGATTATGAAGTAGTAAGTCATCATGTATTAAGAGAATATATTCAGGGTGAGGGCAAAATAGTGTTTTTCCGAAGATTACATTAATGACGGAAAAAATATAGTCTTCACTACTCATGTCGATGTTGCCGGCAAAATGTATATCAGAATTGGTATCTACAAGAAGCCTAGTATTGTCTTCATTAAACTGCACATTAAGTATGCGGCTTCTTTCTCGAGTATTATCACCAACAAAAACGCGAAATCCTTGGGTGTGTGGCTGATATGGTTTAAAATTGACGAGCATTGTTGGTGGTTCAATCGTATATTCTCCTGATAGTTGATCTTGAGAGCTGTTGAGAATATTGTCGATTTTATAGAGCCAAATAGCTTTTTTTACCGTTGCCGCAAGATACCTACCATTGGGGCTAAAACAAGCGCCGAGAAAAGAGTATTTTCCCTCAATGAGTGGTAGTTTTATCGCTCGAATCAATTTCCCGCCACGTACATCCCAACAAAATACGATGCCATTTGTGGCCGCAAAGGCTATCAGGGTATCTTCATTTATAAAGAGACCCGTCATACCAGGGCTGATATCCCCTTCAAATAGGGTACAGGTAGGTTGCTTACGAGGAAACTCTGCGATATTCCAAAGGCAAGCCTTACTTGATGCTGCTAGTAGATGAGATCCTGATGGAGTAAAAAAAAGTCCAGATATTTCATCACAGTTGTTCCCTTCACTGTCAGGTTCTCTGAATGGCTGGGGTAAATCCACTAAAGGTTCTTCATTACAATAGAATGCTGCAATGTAGATGTAATAGTTCTCGATAAGACGCTTCTTGCAGTGATTATAGCATGACGTAGTTTTCATAGTTTCAAGCTTTTTCAGCAGTGTTCCGTCATCTTTCTCAACAAGAAATGGCACCAAATAATCAAGAATGCGCTCGTAGAGTTTTGGTACCTCCTTTTTTGGTTTTTGCCAAAACGTGGAAACGTAAGTGAGGCATTGTGGTTTGCGAGGATACACAAATTTGCCTAGAACGGTTACTGTTTCCATGGCGCTGAGAGAAAGGAAAAGTATGCACACTAGTGCGATTCTTGTAAGCATAGAGATAAAAACTTGTACAGAGCGCTTTCATTTCGCTGTTGAACGCCAATGTAGCATGCTTTTTTAAAAAATAATAGGATTTTCTCAGCTGCTCTGTTACTGTAACCGAACAGTGAGTTATACAAAAAAGCGATGAAAATGCTTATTCACTAGTGATAATAATTGCATTATCTTGTAAAGATCCGGATTGGAATGCTTTTTTTGTAACTCTGGCTTCCTTGCATCATAATGCAATTGTGCAAGCTCAAGAGAAATGAATGGCTCACAGAAAAGAGGAAAAGGCAGAATCAGATGCGGTATTGGTGGAAGGACAGGCAATCCAAGCGGAGGCGATCAAGAAAAAAAAGAATAACTACGTATCAATGAGGCATTGGAAATATCGCCAAATCTCCTGATTCTAGCGATTGCGTTTTTGCTTCAAGTTCTCGCATAAACAGTAACCCTTGTTTAGCATCTGGATGTTGGATAACAGACCACGCATTAATCATGCCATAACGAATGGCGCTTTCGATACCCTTCCCGAGGGCTAATGAACCGGCGAATCCCGAGCTGAATGCATCTCCTGCACCGAGTCCGCTTACAACCTGGGCTGGTATGCTTGGATGAAAAAACACCTTCTCATTTGTGCCAATGTAGACACCTTCTGCTCCATTGGTAACTGCAACAATTGAGGGACCGATGTTCAAAATTTCTCTGAAGAAATCATAGAGCGTAAGAATTCCGGTATCCGCCAAAAGAAAGTTCTCAAGAAGCGTAGGTATAGTTGCAGACTGCGCTTTTCTTTTTTCAACCGTAATTGAGGTATTTTTCAGCAGAGCTTTCATCAGATGCCTTGCTTCGAAAGCATTAAGAATAAGAACGTCAACATGTCTGAGTGCAGCAATAAATTCTTCTGGCTCGTGAGCAATCTGACCCATGCCGGGATTGATGACAACAGTGATGCCTAGTTCTTGAGCGCGGGGGGCCAGAAATTGCAAGAGAAGGCGAGAATTTTCAGAAAGTGGATTAATGTATAGATAGGAGAACTCTTGTAAATGATTGAGCGGGAATTCTTCAATCTTCAGGTGCTTATTGGCACCGCGGAAAGCAAATACGACATGGTTCCTTTCGCGTGAGGGGATAATAAATGAAGTAGCGGTACTGGTTTGCTCATCCACGGTTACATAAGTAGTACCTACTCCTTCCTTTTTCATGTCCACAAGTATTTCAAGTGCAGCATGGTCTCTTCCGGTTTTAAAAATAGCTTCGACTTCAAGTCCTAAGCGCTTAAACCCCACGCCGGTATTGGTAGCTCCGCCACCAGTTGCGTAGTGGATGTTGGGAACATCTATTTTTGTTCCTTGTTCAAGTAAAAGGTAGGTGTGGTCCTCTTGCAACAAATGAAGGTGCAGAAACTCTGCACCTTCATAGAGGATAAAAATGTCTTGAGTAGCACTGCCAATCGTACCGATTTTCATAGCGGTCCGCGTTTTAATGAGGCCCAGTATTTTTTTTCTCCAGCGGTAACAGTACTCTGCTGAGTACTTCATCGGCATGGCTTACCCAGATGACGTTTATGCCTTGCGTAATCTCCTCAGCTCCCACGAGATCCCCTTTATTTTTTTGGGGCAAAATCACATGAGGTACGAGATTTCTTTTTGCCGCAAGAATTTTTTCTTTCACGCCGCCGATAGGCATGACGTTTCCTCGTAAATTGAGTTCGCCCGTCATCGCATATTCCGCATTAATTGCTCGGCCGGTGAGGGCGGATAATATCGATGACAGAAGGGTGACACCGGCAGATGGTCCATCTTTGGGTATCCCGCCACCAGGAACATGAATATGTAAGTCAAAATGAGTAAACATTTTTGGATTAATATCAAATTCTGTCGCATGGGCCCGTGCATAGCTTAAAGCCGCTTGAGCCGATTCGCGCATGACATTACCGAGTGATCCGGTCAGTATCAATTTCCCTTTGCCTGGCATTATCACTGCCTCGATTTTAATAATCTCTCCGCCATAGGCAGTCCAAGCAAGCCCATTGCTGATGCCAACTTGATTTTCGCAATAGGTATCCATTTGAACGAATTTGCGTGGTCCTAAATGCTGTTCGGTCGTTTCGGGAGCAAGCGTTATAAGCGATTGCTTTTCTACTAAAGATCGTGCCGCTTTTGAACACAGCTTTTTAATAAGCCGGTCAAGTTCGCGAACGCCGGATTCTCGCGTATAGCTTACAATAATGTCTGAAATGAGATCATCACTGAATTCCAATGGATGATTTTCAAGCCCAGATTCAGCAAGCGCTTTTTTTTCAAGATAACTGCGTGCGATATGGATTTTTTCTTCAAGCGTGTAGCCAGAAAGATGGATAATCTCCATGCGATCGCGTAGTGGTTCAGAAATCGCTTCGATATTATTTGCTGTTGCAATAAACATCACTTTAGATAAATCAAAAGGAATGCCTAGATAGTTATCATAGAATGACTTGTTTTGTTGAGGATCGAGTACCTCAAGCATGGCTGCTTGGGGATCGCCTCTGAAATCTGCACCAAGCTTATCAAGCTCATCGATAATAATAACTGGATTCATAGTGCCTGCCTTGCGAATGCCTTGAATAAATCGTCCCGGCATTGCGCCTACGTATGTTCGCCGATGTCCGCGGATTTCCGCTTCATCTTTGGCGCCGCCTAAGGATATTCTGAAAAAATTACGCCCAAGGCTTCGTGCAATGGATTTTCCCAGCGAAGTTTTACCAGTTCCTGGAGGACCTGCAAAACAAAGAATAGGCGCATAACCATCATTTTTCAGTTGGCGTATTGAGATGAAATCAAGAATGCGATCTTTAATTTCCTTAAGGCCATAATGATCTTCATCGAGAATCTGTTGGGCGTGTGCGATATCAAGATTGTCTTGCGTAGTCTTTCCCCAGGGAAGAGAAATGATCCATTCAAGATGGCTACGTGTTACCGCCGCTTCCATGGAGTCTGGTGATGTTTTTTCCAGCCTATTAAGCTGCCTACTTACTTCAGTGCGCACTTCTTCGGGCATAGGTAATTCTAGTGCCTTTGAACGTAATCGATCCACATCGTCGGTCTCGTCTTCACCTAATTCTTTTTTAATAGCTCTGAGCTGCTCTCGTAAGTAGAACTCTTTTTGAGACTTATTCATAGACTCACGCGCTCGAGATTTAATGTTTTCTTGCATCTCACTCACCTCAAACTCCTTTGCCAAATGTTGGAAAAGGCCCTCAAGCAATTGTGAATGGGTTCGAGATTCAAGAAGCTGTTGCGCTTGATCAACACGTATATTTAAATGTGAAAGAATAAAATCGGCTATTTTTTCTGGATCATTCATTTTAGAAAGAATGATATGAAAATCTGGGCTCAGCGCGTGTCCTGATGTTGAAATATGCTCTGCTATGTCCTTAATATTTTTTAGCTGCGCAAGCACATCAGTATCGGTTACCTCATCTTCATAAACATAAGCTTCAATATCCGCTTTAAGTATTTCTTCTTCTGCAATAATATCGTGCACATAGGCACGAGAAATGCCCTGTACTAGAATTTTAATGCCGCCATCGGGTATTTTAATGACCCGCATTACCGTTGCCACTGTTCCTACGTCAAAAAGATCCTTTGTTCCGATTACGCCTTGATGTGATTCTGACTGTTTTTTAGACGCAAGTAATAATACGCGTTTTGAGTCATCTTCTAATGCAGTATTAATGCCTCTTATAATTCTCTCATCAAGGACGAGGAGTGGTACAATTTGATTTGGGAAAACCACGACGTCCATAGTCGGGACCACGGGCAGCATATCCGGCAAAGTGTCATGTAATTGATGTAATTGCTTCATTCCGCCCCCTTTTATATCTTACCCCTGTATCCTAGTTTTGAGTGTACTGAAGGTCAGGGTTTAATTACAAGACTTTAAAGAAAAGGCAATATTTGGTATCCTGGAAGTAGTTTTGGAAGCGTGAAGTGAGAAGGAACTTCTCATACTCATGCTAGTAATAATCACATGATAAGTACTCTACACGAGATACGTGTATGTCAAATCAGCAAGCAACATTACGAGCATACCATCTTTCGCAATCCTTTAGCCAAGGTTTGGAAAGAACAGTTGTACTCGACTCGGTAAATTATACGTTTATACAAGGCCGCTCCTATGCGCTGACTGGCGTTTCTGGGACAGGAAAATCTACACTGTTACAGTTGCTTGCAGGGCTTGATATGCCACAAAAAGGTACGGTCTTTTTTAATGACCGAGATGTCTTTCAGCTGACAAAACGTGAGCGCACGATTTTTTTTCAGGGTACCCTAGGTCTTATTTTTCAAGCTCCCGCCTTACTAGAAGATTTGTCGGTTATAGAAAATTGTATGATAAAAGGTCTTATTGAGGGGCAAGCATATAACAAAGCGCGTGACAGGGCAGTAATGCTTATAAAGGCTGTTGGGTTATCAGGTAAAGAAGAATCCTCTTGTAGCTCACTCTCGGGGGGAGAGCAACAACGTGTTGCAATTGCGCGGGCATTGTTTTCAGCACCCGCTTTTATTTTGGCTGATGAGCCGACTGCTCACCTTGATTCTAAACTCAAACAGAATATTGTGGAGCTGTTGACGTCATTGAGCGCATTAAGTGGTATCGGACTTATTATTGCATCGCATGATACTGATGTTGCGCAACGTATGGATGTAGTTTTATCTCTTGAAAAGGGCAAACTGGTTGAGAGCCCGAAGCATGGTAGGATCTATGACAAATAAGCTTCATAAAAAAACATTGATCACAAAAACCATATTCGTCTCAATCGCCCTCCTGCTCAGTAAATTGTTAGGCATAGTACGAGAGCTTTTTCAGGTGCGTTATTTGGGGGTTACTGAATTATCCGATGCCTTTAATACCGCGTATAAGATACCGAATCTCTTACGACGACTCTTTGCGGAAGGAGCCCTCAGCTCAGCATTTATACCAACCATTGTAAAGGTGATGCGGAATGATTCTGAAGAGCAAGCAAGTAAGTTGATGACGCTTATGGCACTCGTATTTGGCATGATCGTTGTAGCACTCTGCATAATCGTTTCATTTTTTCCTGAGACCTTAATCTACCTAGTAGCTCCTGGATTTAAGGAAAGACCCGTGGAGTTAGCAACGGCGGCGAGTTTGCTGCGTATTCTTATTTATTTCGTGTTCTTTGTTTTTTGGAGTGCTTTGTTTGCAGCAGTTCTGCAATCAAAAATGCATTTTGCGGTACCTTCATGGGGTCCCGCACTGTTAAACATTTTTTATATAGGCGGACTTATTATATCCATCCATTTCGGGCTTTCTGTAGATGCATTTGCCTATTTTCTGCTGCTGGGTGGCCTTGTGCAAGCTCTTCTCTATCTGTATGTTTGTTTTAAATTGCATTTTTCTTTTATATGGCCCGATAAGCGCACAGGTGGTTACTTCAAAGAGGTCATCTTAAAATTTATTCCTTCGTTATTCAGCGCAAGTATTGTGGAGATTAATCTGGTTATAGATAACCGATTTGCATCCCTGCTGCCGACGGGATCGATCACGCTTCTTACGTTGTCTTCCCGTTTTATGACTATAGCGCTGGGGGCATTTGCGGTGGCGTTTTCTTCAATTTTATTGTCCCATTTTTCGCGTATTAGTTCTTATGCCCCTAAAAGATTGAGTTATTATTTGCTAGAGGCTACCAAGCTCATTTTTTGGGTTACCGTTCCCGTGGCTTTGCTTATGGGCTTTTTTGCGCATGACATTTTTTATACCATTTTTTATCGGCTTGCAGGAAATTTCTCCCTTGAGCAAGTTAACGAGGCCTCAATGCTTCTCATAGCTTTTTTGCCGGCCCTTTTCTTTCTTTCTCTTAACAAGGCGCTCCTGAGTATGTATTATGCTTTGCATGAAACAAGATATCCCACGTTGGTTACCATACTGGGGACCGGTGTGCTGGTTATGTTAAATAGGTTTTTGATGCCACTCTATGGATCAGTGGGAATAGCGGTTGCCACATCGCTCTCCGCGGCTTTTCAAACTGCTCTCTTTATAGCCATACTGTGGTGGAAATATGGATTTGTCCTCTATGTTAAACGATTTGCGCAATTTTTACTAAGATTTGGACTGCAACTTGCTAGCATCTCCTTACTTTTTTATATACTTTATACGCTATGCAGGTTTATTATTAAGCATACGTTATCTGCGTATTCAGATATTCTTTTGCATACCATAGGATTGTGGTTATGGGTGGGGCCTTTATGTCTTGTCCTTGCTGGTATCCTCTATTATGGGCATAAAAGATATGGGGTATATATATATTTTCTTGAGTAGCAAATAACATACAAAGGGTTTTTATGAAAAAAGAGTTTTCTGCTGGAGTGATTGTTTACTTCAATGATGTTATCAATGATGTTCCTGTTAGGCTCTATCTTTTACTTAATTATCGTCATGGGTACTGGGATCTGGTAAAAGGAAAGCTTGAACCGGGAGAGAGCAATCTGCAAGCTGCTGTAAGAGAGCTTAAAGAAGAAACAGGGCTGGAAGCAGAAATTCATCCGGGATTTGAGCAATCGCTTTCTTATATGTTTAAAGATCAGCAGGGTCAATTGGTTGATAAAGCGGTTACCTATTTTGTAGGCCGTGCTGCAACAAAAGATGTGACCATTTCACATGAGCATCTTTCCTACAAATGGTTACCCTTAAAAGAGACTTTGCGAGATTTAACCTATGCAAATTCGCAACAGATTGTTTCGATGGCGGATCATTTCGTGGAAGCTTTAGAAAGAAAGAAATGAATTTGGTTGCGGGGGCTGGATTTGAACCAGCGACCTTTGGGTTATGAGCCCAACGAGCTACCAAGCTGCTCTAC
>PRDV01000031.1 GCA_003174035.1 Candidatus Babelota bacterium | reverse complement strand
TCCCTAGGTGTGTTCTGAAGCCCTAATTATAACGTAGCCCGATAGCCCATAGGCCCTGGCTGAGGCTGGTCAACATGGGCTCTTTGCAAGCCGCGGGTCAAGACCCGCGGTAGTTGACAAGCCACCTTAAATAAAATTCTTGATTTAGTATACTCTATCGGCAAACATTATACAATGTTGAATCATTCATAGCAGCTTTACATCAATCATACAATTATCTTTAATAATAAGTTTGTAGCTTACTCTCTTATTTTCAGCTCCTGAAAATGTCCCAATTTTTTTCTCATCGCAGTAGAGAGACCAACTATACAGATGCGGCAAACTTTTAAAGCGATATTCATGAACGACTGGAATAGTGAGCAATGGATCCTCTACAAGTTCAAAAATACAGCGAACTGTTTTAAAGGGGCTAGCACCACTTTTATTAGAGATAGAGTATCCTGATGGTGGAACCCATCCGGCTTCCTCCTGTCTTCCAAAGCTCAGAAATAGCGTGATGCTTTGATGATGTGGAATTACTAAATGCTCACCAAGCTGCTCAATGGGATGACCGAGGGATGCAATAGTAATGGCAATATCGCTATCGGTAGCGTTAACTAATTCCTTTATCGTGAACGCAGCCAATGGCATACTTCGCTCCCTTTTAAAAATGCATCTTGCCAAGCAATGGAATTCCCAACACCCCCGCATGATACGCCAAGCAAGGAAAATTTTGAAAAACATCCAGCAGTAAGCTACAGCCTCTGCCCTTACATTATCAGACTATCATATTGATAATATTGCCCAAAAGACATCCTACACATTTTTAATTAAGCCTGTTAATTTTTTTCAAAGATTGAGCTATACTGAAGAAGTTATATCGAAGATATTTCTTTACATGCTTAACTTGGTTAATATGGGAAAAATATTACTTTACTACACCTATACGCACATTGCTGATCCTGAAAACATTGCTCAAGAGCAACGCGATCTCTGTATAAAGCTCGGCTTAAAGGGGCGTATCCTTATTGCACACGAAGGCATCAATGGCACAGTAGGTGGTGCAGATGACGCGCTTGCACGTTATAAAACTTTTATGCACAATCATGAACTTTTCAAAGATATGGATATCAAAGAAAGCGAAGGCGAAGCGGACCATTTCCCGCGGCTTAAGGTGATAGTAAAAAAAGAGATTGTGAATTTTGGGGGCACACCCGTTTCAGGCCAACCAGGAACCTACCTCTCTCCAGAGGAAGCGCATGAGCTGATGAAAGCAGCCCCTGAGGATCTGGTTATTTTTGATGCTCGCAATAAGTATGAATGGCGTATTGGTCTCTTTGAAAACTCAGTCACTCCTGACATAGATCACTTTAGGGATCTGCCGGAGTATATTGATGAACATCTCGATCAATTTAAAGATAAGCAGGTTTTGATGTACTGCACCGGTGGAATACGCTGTGAAAAAGCAACTGCTTACCTCAAAATGAAAAAAATTGCACAAGAGGTATACCATATACAAGGTGGTATTCACCGCTATACAGAGTCATTTCCCCAGGGCTTTTTCAAGGGCAAAAATTATGTGTTTGATGGACGCGTTTCGCAGAAAATAAGCGCAGATATTTTAGCAAACTGCGAACAATGTTCTCGTCCCTACGATGAATACAGCAATTGCATTAATGCTGAATGCAACAAACAAATTATTGTGTGTCCTGACTGCGTAGGCATCTACCATAATACCTGCAGCAAGGAATGCTCCGCATTGGTGCAAGCAAGGAAAGTAAATATTCGTACGCTTCCTCATAAAATTCTCATACCAGCACAACCGAGGTAATTATGGCGTATTCTCCTCTAGAACTTTCCTTACCTACACTCAGACCGAATCTACTGCTCCCCGCAGTTCCTTTGGCAGATAAAAATTGGTTCCGTACGGGAGGAATGGCCCGTTATTTCGCTGAGCCTGTACAGCCTGATGAGTTCCAAGCACTGCTGGCTTATGCCGGAGCCCAAGAATTACCGATTTTTATTTTGGGTGAAGGCGCTAATATTCTTATCAGTGATGAGGGGTTCGATGGCCTCGTTATTCGTCCTCAATTGAAAGAGATCAAACGAACCTACTACGATGATACATACGATCTTGTAGAAACTCAGGCTGGAGTAAAATTCCCCGATCTTATTACCTGGTGCCTTGAGAATAATTTGGTAGGACTTGAAGAATTCAGCGGCATTCCAGGAACCGTTGGCGGCTCTGTTTTCATTAATATTCATTACTTCCAATTTCTTCTGAGCCAGTATTTAGTAAGCGCTCAGGTGATTGAAAAAACAACCGGCATTATTAAAGCTGTTGATGCAAGTTGGTTTAACTTTGGCTATAACCAATCTGCGTTACATGACGGTAGCCATTATCTCATCAGCGCCCGCTTTAAACTGAAAAAAGTCACTACCGGCGAAGCACTGTACGCAAAGGGCAGAAGTACGGAAATAATCCGCCATCGCACCAGCCGCTATCCAACATCCCATACGTGCGGTAGCTTCTTTAGGAATTTCCATGATAATGAAGTAACGCTCATGAGTCAAGGCAAAAAACTCATTTATGTTGCTTACTATCTTGATAAAATAGGCGTCAAAGGCACCTTAAGCCATGGTGATGCAATTGTTTCCTACCAGCATGCAAATATGATCGTCAATCGTGGTAAGGCGACAACTGCTGATATCATAGCACTTGCCCGTACCATGCAGCAACTTGTTTTAGATGCATATGGTATATTGCCACAAGCCGAATGCAGATTAATTGGCTTTAAACAGCACCCTTTATTATGAACAGTCTGCTCTTTTTAAAAGGACTTCTTATTGGTATTTCAATGGCTGCTCCGATCGGGCCCATTTCGGTACTGTGCATTAGAAGAAGCCTTACCCGCGGACATCATGCGGGTATCGCCACCGCGTTAGGGGTTGCACTAGCGGATGGCTTTTACGCCATGATTGCGGCATTTGGCCTTACCGCAATTTCCAGCTTTTTAATACACAATAAACTGTATTTAGATCTTTTTGGTGGCGTTATATTAATTGCTTTGGGAATAAAAGCATATAACGCGAGCCCTATCACCTTAGCGCAACCCATTCGCAGTAGTGGCTTTTTTTCAACGCTTATTCAAACCACCTTGCTCACGCTTGCCAACCCTATGACCATCATTACCTTCGTAGCTGCCTTTGCAGCGGTCGGCTTTCAAGGAAAGCATGACTTTCATGATGCGTTATTAATTTGTTTAGGGGTGTTTTGCGGATCAGGGCTCTGGTTTATAGCACTCAGTTCTATTGTTTCCCATTTTCGGCATAAAGTAACTCCGGCTATTCTCACCTTTATTAACAAATTATCCGGGTTCTTCTTAATCGTCTTCGGGGCTTACTTTCTTTTCGATGCCCTTCAGTTAGGATTTAGGTACTTTTTTAGGCATTCGTAATTCTTCTCTGACACTTTCAAGATCATGATATTCTGTTTCAGTTACCAGAACATGCTCAGCAATCGTTACTAAACTAAATACAAATCTTCTAACTTTTCGATAAGCTCTTCAAATGTAGCAATGTCCATTATTACACCGGTTTTTTTGCCACTTTTATCCACGATATAGTGAAGATTTATAGCTGCAATATCTTGCATTGAGACTCCTTTCGATCAAAGTCCTCAATTTCATTATTATCAGTATAACCAAAAAACACAGTAAAAATAAATATGTGTATTTTCACAAATCATCTCAGCTTGTACCACAAACCTCCCCACATCATACCCATTTTACAAATCCCATAAAACCAATAAGATTGGTATAAATCATTTAAACATAAGGAGTTTAGGATGTTCTCAAGAAAACTATCCCTTCTTTTCTTACTAAATTCACTGGCATTTCAAGCAACAGGTACTCTAGATTGTACCCTAGATGATACCATCAAAGGAGCTATTCTCGGAGCAGCGCTCGGCGATGCCCTTGGACGTGTAACTGAATTTATAGAAACCACAGAAGGAATAAGAGCTCGCTATGGCAAAAATGGGGTAAGATCGTTTAAAGACTTTAAGAAAGATGATTGGGTTACTCATCCTATTTCTGGAAAAAAGATTGCTGCATATACTGATGATACGGTTATGGCACGAATCGTGCTTGAAGAGTGCATAAAAACCCCCGTTATAGCAACGCTCCATAAAGACGATATTATTTGTTCACTAGCACAAAGATTCATTAAGCTCTTTGGTTCAGATTGTTATACTCACGATCCTCTCTTTTCCGTACGTGCTCATGGGCCCACTAACATGCGATCTTCAGATCAACTTGCAGAAATAGAGCAATCCGACGGAAAAATACCGCATCGCACCTTAACCCATCAAGAGATTTTTATAGAAGGTGGGTGCGGATCAGTCATGCGCGCATGGCCGATTGGTCTGTTAAGACCGGATGTTAGTATTTTGTATCTTGCTGACGAGCAATCAAAATTAACCCATCAACACCCCATGGCACGTGCAGCGTCGTGTGCTATTGCAGCTGGCATTGCCAATATACTCCTCCAAAAACAAGGCGGATGTACCCTTTCAGTCGAAAATGTAGTGGGTGCAATGGTCAGAGCAGCTGAAGCGTTTGATCAGCAGGAGCTCGAATTTAAAACAAAAGCATCTAAGAAGGGAATCAAGGGGAAACAAGAGGATATAGAATATGATAGGCTTTTAACCAGTGATATGATCTCGTATGCAGCAAGGGTGGCATACGATAAAGAAAAGCCAGAAAAAATTTTAGGAACCCACAATGATAAAAATGAATATCATCGATCTACCGAAGGATTCCTTCTTGGCTGGGCTGCAGATGAGTCCGTGGCAGCAGCAGTATACATCTTCCTCAGACATCCTGATAATCTCCAAGCAGCATTGCAAGAAGCAGTAAATACTCCCGGTGATAGCGATAGTATCGCAACGTTAACCGGTGCATTAATTGGCGCCTACAGCGGTTGGAAAGCTTTTGAAAAAACAGGATTTGATTATGCAGCTCTGGAAAGTCTCACAGAGCTTGAGAACCTCGCACAAAGTACGGCCAATACCTGGCGCGTCCAAATCTGTCAACCTTTGGAT
>PRDV01000054.1 GCA_003174035.1 Candidatus Babelota bacterium | reverse complement strand
CTGCTTAACTGATGGCGCAATTCCTTATAAAAGCCCGGTATATTGATTATTTTATAAGCTTCTTCTAATAAGGCTTTTACATTAACCATCTGCCAGAAATTGGGAGTATCTCCTCCTTTTAAATTAAACGCAATGATTTGGTTGGTTTCAAACAACCCTCTTAAAACAGTAAGCAAACTTTCAAGCTCTTTTGAAAAAGTATACGTTTTGAGAGATTCGAGGCTTAAAACAGCGTCAATCGCCATCTTTTCGTCTTCGCGAATGAAACATTCCATAATTTTTTTGGGAGCTTTTACTGTTTCAGGTTCCACAGTTTCCGATCTATCGGGCACATCAACTTCTTGCACTTCGATACCAAAATGCTTTTGTTTACTCGTGGTAATCCAGACATGATTGTAGTAAAGAGCTTGGCACAAATTCCTCAACGCTCGAATGTACGTAGCATCAGCAGCCCGTAAACCAAAATGAGTGGGTGTTACCTTACATGCCTCAAAGCCGACAAGTTCTTTTAGATTTATCATCTCTTGCTGCTTTTCCATGGCTTGAATAGATGCTACGAATAGTACACAAGGTAAAAAATAAAATACGTTCATAACTTCCTCATTGATCAAAAAAAAATTGAAATCTAAAGTCCCGCATCAGAAATGTTTTGTGATGTAATCTCTCAAAACAATTGCCTCATTATGCCCTTCATCTTTTGCTCCAAAAAGAAGCGTTACTTTTTCTTTATGAGCTCTGTTCTTAATCGCTTTGAGCAATTCCTTCTTATCTTTAAGTTCTTCAGTATAGCGCCTCTGGAATTCTTTCCATTTCTCAGGATCGTGACCATACCACTTTCTTAATTCGGTACTGGGGGCAACATCTTTCAGCCATTCATCAGCTGCAACTTTTGCCTTGGTAAGCCCTCGCGGCCATAAGCGATCTACTAAAATACGATAACCGTCTTCTTTTTCCGCCGGCTCATATACTCTTTTTACTACAAGCATACCATCTCCTTGATTAGCATCTAGCCTACAGGGAGTTTTGCAAAAAACAAGTCGGTATTCTGTTTCTAGATATATGAACACGAGAAATCTCTTCATTCTGTTCAAAAAAAATAGCTATGGTATGTTCTTGAGTAGAGAGGAGCATTTTATGTCTATGGTATTATGGATCTTTCAAGGATTATTGCGATTATCGTTAGCGTTATTAACTGCATCACAGACAAGTGCTATGGAACTTGAGAAACAAAAAGCTCAGAGCGTAAAGGATGTTTTTGAGTCACAGCTGCTCGACATGCTTCATGACAAAAATTCTTTGGATGAGATCCTACGCACTATAACTGTATTTAGCGATCAACAGCCAACGTTAGAACCGTATCTGCAAGGCCAGCAGCTCATAGATTTTATGACTGAGAATCAAACTGATACAAAGACATGGCCGAAATTTTTCTCGCTCAAACATACCACTTTTTACGCGCCAAAAGAGGAACAAGCGCAGATTGCTAACGTCTTAAAGCTCTTAAAACAGTTCGAAGAGAAGGAAGAATACTCTTGTCGAAAAGTGGGCGAATCTGCGAGAAATTATGCATTTTCACTTATGCCTGTGTATAAAATTGGCAACTCGCGTGACTTAATAAAGTTTTTAGCCCTTCTTGCCACATTAAGGCCGCATGTCACACTCGAAAATGAAGATGTTTATCCTTGTCCGATGTGTTTTGAGCCTAGTGAGGCAGGAAAAAAGATTACTATTGATCAAGAAGCCATAAATCCTGATGTTTGCGTTCGCCTTTCCTGTAAGCATCTTTATCACCTTAATTGTCTTGATAGCATGATAGCGCATGGGCGCATTACCTGCGCAGTCTGTGGAAAGGCTTTTGATTACCGCAGTTATGACATTGAGTGCTCAGAAAGGAAACCAACCATCTCTGAGATAAAAGCGCTTCATCGGCTCAGCAGAGTAGGCGTAAAACCCGGATTTTGTAGCAGACTAGATGGCGTAACTCTCTTAAAATATTCAATAGCTGGGGTGAGCATATGTCTTTTCTTGTATTTGACCGCATATAATATGTATGTACTCTTTTTTAAGCCGTTTAGGATAATCAATGATGACGGGAAATTGCGCCTTCAGGAACTTTAAACAAGGAGCATATTGTAGTGCATTTTTGCTTATGGTATCCCTTAATGCTATGGAAAAAACTGCTCAGAAAGTTTTTGATGAAAATCCATTGCTGGATTGCCTAACACAACTGGCAAGTAATGAATCAGAATTGCACTCCTTTCTGAAGCTCCTTCATGATAAAGCAGAGCAGGCTATGCCGTTCTTAGAAACGCTCGCTGATACTCAACAGACTCTTGATCATATGATAGAAAAAATCGACCATCGTGATGGGTGGCCGAAACATATCAAATTGAAGCAAACAGTATTTACCATATATGGTATAAACGCTGCTCAATGGGAAGAGGCTCTGACCACGATTTGTTCTTATACTGCATCGCAAAGATTAAAAAAAGAAAATAACATTTTTACCATAGAAGACACACTAAAAATTGAAAATAGTGAGCAATTTCTCTCGTTATTGTGCGCTTTGACTAAGCTTAAAGATGTCATCACTCAACAAACATCTACTACTTCCACCTGTTTGAGTTGTTCAAAGCGGCTTAATCAAAATGATGCAGTAGTATTATTACCCTGTTCCCATCGTTTTCACCTATCGTGTGTATCTACTTGGGATAAAAAAAATGCACATTGCTGCCCCACCTGTAAAGCAGCATTTACGTACGAACATCTGCAATTTTCAGGATTAAAAACGCAAAACTTAACAAAAGATGTTAATACACTTCTTCTGCTTTCTGCCGCAGAAGCTCGGATTCCAGAAGGTCCCGGTCTCTTACAGCGCTTATATGATGGATTTACTTCACGAGGAGTTATAACATGGGCGCCGATATTTATTATGGCTACCCAAACACGTACCCTAGTTCGTCTATTTCCTCGACTCGAAGATTATCTCTATTCATATCCAAGTCTTTATCTAAGGGGTGGTGTTATTCTTGTGACTCTTACACTCACCTTCATTGCATTGCATAAACAGCTAACTCGCCGCCTGTAGCTATCAAGGAACTTCTCGTACAACGTCCTTGGCATCTTTATCTTCGCGCAAACCTTTATAACGGCCTACCCGCAATCTCCCCGCCTTGGTCCAATTAGCGAACTGGAATTCGGCCACAAGCTCAGGCTTTATCCAATGGACACCTTTCATGGGGCCATCATACTCTTGAAACGGGCACGCACTGATTTCAAGCTTGCGCATTTTTTTGCCCAGCATGGCAAGAGTTTCTTGACTATAGCCAGTCCCTACCTTGCCTGCAAAAGTGAATATGCCCTTTTCATAATAGCCAACTAACAATGCGCCAAAGTCCGTACGAGATCGCTGCGGATCAGTAAATCCCCCTATCACGAGCTCTTGGCCAATGCTGCATTTGAACTTGAGCCAAAAACCAGAACGCTTTTCTAGATAAGGACTCTCCTTTTTTTTGGCTATGAGCCCCTCCCAATGCGATGCACATGCTTTTTTAAAGAGCTTCAAACCCTCAGTCGATTCATAGCCACTATAGAGTAATACATCGGTATAGGTTATGAGTTTTTCAAGAATAGATTTTCTAGCAAGCAACGGTAATGCTTGTACATCATAGCCATCAGCATAGAGTACATCGAATATGCGGTAACTAACAGGAATTTCCTGCTCTTTCTGCGTGATTGATTCACTTTGTTTGAGATTGATTCTTGATTGTAACAATTGAAAACTTGAAAGGCCATGCTCAAGTGCAACGATTTCGCCATCAATGATAAAATTATCTGCCTTCTGTTCTTGCAGTGCTTTGACTAATTCGGGATATTCCGCATTCATACTCTTCTCATTACGAGACATCAAAGAGACGTTACCCTTTTTTTTCACCGCGAGGCATCGCTCACCGTCAAACTTCTGTTCAAAAATCCACTCCGGATCATTAAAATAACTTTTGGTAAGCGTTGCAAGCATGACCGGCACAAACATCGGCTGCGCCTTTTTTTTGAGCTTTTTAAGTTCGGCACTCGTGAGTTCGGAAAATAGCTTACTCTTAATCATGCGTTTGGCAAATATCCTTATAAGTACCGATGATTACTGCTTGATCAAGCACATGCCCTTTCAGTGCTTCAAGCAGCTGATGCTTAGTAAGACCTGGTTCAGCTTTGACAGTTGTGTCAAGAGCATAGAGCGTAAAAAAATAACGATGCTCTTCTTTAGGCGGTGGGCATGGACCATCATAGCCGATATGCTCTGCGGTTGTTAAGCCTTGCATCGTACCATCATCAAATTTCGTTTTTCTGTCCATACCCTCTGGCAGTTTTTTCACCGATGCTGGAATATTATAGATAACCCAATGGACCCAAGGCTCCTCTGTTGGCGCATCAGGATCTTCACAAATCAATGCAAAGGATTGAGTATTTTCAGGAGCTCCCGACCAGATGAGCTCAGGTGAAACGTTTGCGCCTTCCAAGGTGTGAATAATACCAATGTCAGCACCATCCTTAAAAGAGGTAGATTCTAGAGTAAAATTTTTATTATCCGCCATAGCCAATTCCTTTCAAAGCAATTTCTTCCTTTTTACTATACCCCATCAAGTTTTTAAAAAACAACAAACTTCTTCCCCATCTCATGAGGCATATGCTATCGTGATAGAGGTTTTACTTAGGAAAGGAAAAAGATGCCCTATACCACCATTGATGATTTGCCAGAGAGTGTACGGAATCATTTGCCTGCGCATGCCCAAGAAATATATTTAAAAGCTTTTAACAGCGCCTGGCATACCTATCACAATTCAACAGATATTGAGGGAACATGTGCGCGCGTTGCCTGGTCAGCAGTCAAAAAAGAGTATGAAAAAGGTGACGACGGCCAATGGCACAAAATTAAGAGTTAAACAAAATTTCGATCATTTTAGACTTAGCTTACTAAGGAAAGTATATTAAAAAAGTGGCAACTTCGTAATTGCCACCTTAAATGTATTCAGATCGCGAAAATGCTACTATATCGGTTATCGCGCGAATTTGCCTACCCTATCTTATTGGATAGATCTGAAAAAGATCAGAGTTGATGAACTCTGCCATCAGCTTCAACGGCAAGCTCACCTTTTTTAATATATTGAGCTGCTTTTTCATGTGTTTCTGCTACTGGGTACCCTTTTGTTTTAGCAGAGGTAAGAATGTAACGCCCCGCATATAAAAGTTCAAGATCTTGTATGACCGGCCGTGCAGGTGCGATAGATACTGCCGCTTTTTTAAGACCGCGACCAGAACCTTTGCATAATGCACCTACGACTTTAGTTTTTCCTTCTGGACCATATGATTTTTGCATGACACACACATGGGTAAAAATTCAAAACCATAGCGCATCCAGGTACTTGGATATTTTACAAGAAAATCCGAGATAGCATACAAAAAGCTAGCCTCCAAGAAAGCATGAAATATTCTTGACAAATATAAGTAGAATTTCTATGATGACAATGAACCTTTTTTTCAAGGAGGCTAAGCCTATGAAAATCATTTTTGTTATCTTCTAAGTAAGATACCTATCTATTTTTTTTCGATTAATTACTTCCGTGCAGCACTCAGACTGCTCAGCACCTATTTTTTTGATTATTTATAAGGATTACTATGTCCAACGTGCTTTTACGTATTAAAAATATAAAAAAGCGCTATCCTTCCAAGGAAGCGCTCAAAGGAATCTCTCTTGATATCTATAGAGGTGAAATTTTAGGACTTTTAGGAGTTAATGGTGCAGGCAAAACCACCCTATCTTCTATTATAGCTACTCTGCATCCTCCGACTGAAGGAGATATTGAGTTCAATGGTCATTCAATTTATGGGGATATTACTTCGTATCGCTTTAAATTGGGGTTTTGTCCTCAACATCCTAATTTAAATGAGGAGCTTACCCTACAAGAGAATCTCGCATTCGCTGGTAAATTTTATGCCATGACAGATGAGGCAATTGCAGAGCGTATTACGCTCTTATCAAGCCATTTTGAGTTAGATCAGTATCTTACCCAAAAGGCCTCCGTGCTCTCAGGCGGTTATAAACAACGTTTTATGATAGCGCGAAGTCTAATTCACAGCCCTGCCCTTTTGCTTCTTGATGAACCGACGGTAGGATTGGATCCTCACATCCGTCGGCAGCTGTGGCTTAAAATTAAGGAGCTTAAACAATTGAATGTTACGGTTATTTTAACAACACACTATCTTGATGAAGCAGAGCAACTTTCAGATAGAGTCTGTATTTTGGATAATGGCCTGATACGCCTTATCGATTCTCCAGAAAATCTGATGAAGGACTTTGCACAAAAAAATCTCGAAGATGTCTTTGTACAGCTTATGAGTAATAATAATTAAGGAAATCTATGACTACACGTTTTTATATAAAGATATTTTGGCAGCTTCTGCAGGAAGAGCTTGTCATCTACAAAAGCAATTTTTTGGATAAAATCATTAATCTTAGTATTTGGGTGTCCTGCACCGCAGGTATTTTCGGGTATATCATGCCCGCATTTGGCCTTTCGGCGAATTTTGGAAGCTTCCAGCTTGCAGGACTCATCGCAAGCGCTGGTTTGTTTGAGGTATTTCCCAGCGTCATGGTGTTAGTAAAAGACTTTGATGGTGACCGCGTAATCGACTATCACCTTACCTTACCCATTCCTTCGTGGATGATTCTCCTTAAGAAATTGGTCTATTATGCTATCAACTGTTTCAGTCTGTGTTTGGGAGTCATCCCCATAGGCAAACTAGTATTATGGCATCAATTTGATCTGAGCAAGATAGCAATCTTTCCCTTTTTAACGATGGCAGTTCTGATAAGCGTGTTCTATGGAGCGCTTACGCTTTGGCTTGCGAGCAAAGTCGTTAATATCACCAAGATTGGTAATGTCTGGATGCGCTTTATATTTCCCCTCTGGTTTCTCGGGGGATTCCAGTTCTCCTGGAAAGTGCTTCACAGCATTTTCCCGTCCTTTGCGTATGCTAACCTGCTCAATCCTTTAACGTATGTGATGGAGGGAATGCGGGCGACACTCCTAGGACAAGAAGGCTACCTTAATGTATGGTACTGTATGGCTGCACTGGTACTGTTTATCGTGCTCTGCTGGTGGCAAGCATCCACGCGGCTAAAAGCTCGCTTGGATTTTGTTTAACTTCCGAGCTCCACATAAGAGGACATAGATTACCCCTTTTGATTTTTATCAGTCTGCTGGTAATCTATGTCCATATATACAGGAGTTACCATGATTAAAAAACTGCTATCATTTTTAGGAGCGCTCATAGCTTTTAATGGTGCTATTGTCGCTCATAACTCAATGGGCGAACCCGATGTACTTCCCTGCCTGCGCGCTGGGGCACATGCTCTCTACCAAAGCAATTGGCACATGCTAGAAGATATTTTCATCACGCAACCCGAGGAGCGCATAACCCGTATTATCGGTATGGGCGGCATCATAGGAGCCACCTCTCTTGCTGCAGGAGTAGGCACGTTCTTTGCCATCTATAAAGGAATACATTATCTTAACCGCAGACAAACAAGACCTACTGGTGGGGTCCAACCTTTGGTGACACCCTATCCTTTTCTTGATGCAAAGAAAAATCTCATTGCAGCAGGTTCCGGGATAGCTTCAACCATACTCAGCTATACTACGTTAAAATCGGTTTTTCTTGAACGGGAGCAGATGAAACAATTAGAACGCTTACTCAGACAATGGTCGGAAGTAAAGGAATTATTTCCCAAAGAGCTGCATAGCTCGCTCAATAAACTAGCAGCACTTGATCAAAAAAACCAAAGCTTTCAACAGCTTCAAGAAACAACACGGCTTATTAAAAGTGCCATTCACTCCCATTTTCCTGAAAAATACAAAGCAAGCAAAAGTACTTTTGCGCGATCCAGGCTCAATGTAAATCTTAACATTGATTTGGTGAGGATAGCAGATAAGATCATTAATTTCTTTTCTTAGAGTCTTACGGAACTGATACACTCGTCAGAATGTACTACGAAAAAATAAGAAAGAGTCCTCAGGAATAACTTCCTGAGGACTCTTTTGATAAGTAGTTATTTAACAGCTTTTACGAATTTAGCTGCTTTTTTTGGAGCTGCTTGAGGAGCTGCTTTTTGCTCAAGAGCTTCGCTCTTTTTGCTTGCTGCATTTTCTTCAACACGAACTCTTTCAAACAATACGTTCATACGGTTATTAGTATCCGCTATAATACCCGGTGGGCACGCTGTGCTTGGCGGATTAATGCAAGGAGGTATATCACCCTCGTTGGTTACACCAAATGCTGTGAGGAATGAACATCCCTTACCTGCAGCTATGCCGGTAAACGCTCCCACACCGCGAATCTGTGAATTAAATCCAATTTCAGCATCAAATGATTGTGGTGTCAATCGTATTTCTTCAACAAATTCAAGACCAGCATTCACGGTGACATCAGCTGTTTCTTTATAAACAGCAAGCCATACGTCAGTATTTACCACGGCAGTTTGTGAAGGATCAAAGTTCCTAAAATCCTCATAGATTACACCAAGTAGACCGTTAGGTAAGATTGCAATATTAGGGTTGAATGCCTGATTTCTTGGATCAGCAGGCGCAAGTCCACCATTTGATAGACTAGTACGACTTACCACCGTATTAGGAGACCACGTTTGACCTTGGTCAGCTGAAACGTTGAGTTCAATGCGAGGGAAGAACTGCTGCGTACAATCATCACCAACCGATTGATCTCCGCCTTGGTAAGCAATATATACTCTACCAGTTTTTGGGCTCACCGCGGTTGCAATAGTGATCGCACCATCTGTTACGATAGAACTGAAGGTTCCAGGCTGAGTAGGATTATGTGAAAATGCTAGAAGATAC
>PRDV01000050.1 GCA_003174035.1 Candidatus Babelota bacterium | reverse complement strand
TTTTTGTCCTTTTTTATGCCACTTAAACTGAGCCTTCAGTAAAAAAATGTAGACCTTATTAGCGGGAGCCGTTGCTATTATTTCAAATCGTTTGCAAAATTCATCAGTATGATAGAAAATAGTAGTCAGTTCCATTGCTCGTACTCCTTTTTTGTGGATTGACCTTTTCAAAAAAGGGTACAGCAATGGCCTTTTAATGTAAAACTCTTAGATCGAACTCACGTTAATGTTAAGGATAACAAGGGAACAACGATTCAGTATGAGCTCAGATCAATACCATTTTATTTAATTGAGCAAATTCATAGATTATTAGATTGAATCAAGGCCACCTCATGGCTAACTTTGAATTTGTGCCACAAGCTGTGGCACTATTTGACACGGTAAATTTATAATTCAACCTTTAGGTTTGAAAATATCGTTTGACTACTGCGTTACTGCGCATAACGTAGAAAGCAGTAGCCGCTCCTGAAAAAAGTGCGAGAGCTATCCATTGCTGAAATGATAGTAATGAAAGAGCCGCTCCTTCCATCGTGACTTTGTCTCCTCTAAAGAAATCGAGGAAAAACCGCTCGGTGCTCAGACCCATAAGGTAGATGAGTAAGGCCGAGCCTTGCGGAAGCCACTTACTAGGAAAAGTGGCGGTAGACAGCCGGGGAGAGACGTAGAATCGCATGAATAAGAATAGACAGAGATAAGCGAAAGAGCTGTACAATTGTGTCGGATGAATGGCTATATGTAATGGTGCAACAACAAGCGGATGGCTATAGGTTATTCCCCAGGGTACTGTTGTCTGACACCCATAGCAGCAGCCCACGAGAAAGCAGCCGATTCTACCTATTGCATGAATCAATGGGGTATAGATAGTTGCGATATCTAAAAGCGGTGCAAGGGGAATATTTTTTTGCCTAATCGCCCAGAGAGCGTAACCCACGCCCAGGATCACCGTTCCCAATATTGAAAGTCCGCCATTCCAAATACTCAGCATTTCAGCCCAAGAATCATACGTGCTCCATTGGCTGAGCACATGGAGTAAGCGCCCGCCTACAATCCCTGCAATAGCGGTCTCGATGGAAATATTAATCAAATCATTACTTTGGATTATTTTATCGCGACCAGGGTGACGCAATGCACAATAAAGTGCAGTTGCCATACCGATGAGGAGTGCTGCATTGAAGCTATTAATTTCAATCGGGCCGTAAATGTGCAGAAGCTTTGGATACATTGTTTTTTTGTCCTCGTAACTGATGCGTATGCTCACGTACTTTGAAAATAAGCAAAGAAATTGCTGCTGGGGTCATGCCCTGGATGAGTTGTGCTTGTGCAATGGTTGCTGGCTTACATTTTGTTAATTTTTGTTGGAGCTCAATTGATAGCCCTGGTACTATGCTGTATTCGAAGGTATCGGGAATAGCAAGGTGCTGAAAATGGAGCGTTTTTTCAATTTCTTTCTCTTCCCGTTTGATATAGGGGCCATAGAGGATTTCGGCATGAATAGTGTTGAGTGCTCGTTCTGAAATGTCGCTTCCAGCAGCTTCTTTAATTTGTGCCTGCACCTGTTCTAGTTCGCCACTTCCTAAAAGACGCATGAGCTCTACATTCTTCTTGCCTTGGGTAAGTGTAGAGACGGTACTATGAACGAGTTCATGTTCTTGCTTGATATCCTTATAAAAATTTTCAGAAATGAGGCCATAGGTGTATGCTTTTTCCCCTAAACGATCAAAGACATTGTCTTGACGCAAGATAAGTCTGCGCTCAGCTCGCGAAGTAAACATACGGTATGGTTCATCAACCCCGAACGTAACGAGATCATCAATCATGATGCCTATATATCCTTCAGTCCGATTCATAATAAACGGATCTTTTTTATGTGCTTTTAAGTGTGCATTAATACCAGCAATGATACCTTGACCGGCAGCTTCCTCGTAGCCTGTAGTGCCATTAATTTGACCCGCTAAGAAAAGACCAGATACTCCCTTAACTTCTAGAGCATGGGAGAGTTGATGAGGCAATACACAATCATATTCTACTGCATAGCCAGGTCGTGTTAATACCGCTTCTTCAAATCCGACTATCGATCGAATGAATTCCTTTTGTATGTTAAAAGGAAGTGACGTTGATAGTCCATTGGGGTATATTTCTTCACTGGAAGCGCTTTCAGGTTCCACAAATACATGATGTGAATTCTTATCGGCAAACCGCGAAATTTTGTCTTCTATAGAAGGGCAATACCGTGGGGGAGTGCCCTTAATGTGCCCCGTAAATATGGGCGATAAATGAAAGTTCTTTTTTATAATGGCATGCGTATTCTCATTAGTATGGGTAATGTAGCAGCCTATTTTATGTTCAACCGTAACAGGGGTAAATTCAAAAAGGGATGCTAAAGGATCTGATCCTTGGTACTCCATACGGGAGAAATCCAGGCTTGAACGGAGTAACCGTGGTGGCGTACCCGTTTTCAACCGTCGCATCTGTAGGCCAATTTTCGCCAAAAAGGCAGATAGATTGACTACTGCTTCTTCGCCTTGCCTGCCTGCTGAGTAGGTTGTAGGTCCCACATGAATAAGGCCGTTTAAAAATGTTCCCGTAGTAAGCACTACTGAAGGAGCGGTATACACTTCTCCCTCACGTGTCCTTACCCCCCGGACAATTTTGTCATCATCAAGGATGAGCTCATCAACCATGCCCATTATAAGGGTGAGATTTTCAGTATGCTCAAGCACTTGCTTTGATAGTTTATTATAAGCATGCTTATCGATTTGTAAGCGCAACCCATGGACCGCAGGGCCTTTGCGGGTATTAAGCATGCGAGCTTGCAAGTAAGTTTGGGTGCACAATTTAGGCATAAGGCCGCCCAGGGCGCTTATTTCAAAAACGATATGGCCTTTGCCAATCCCACCAACTGCAGGATTGCAGGGCATGAGGCCAATCCTATCTAAATGAAGGGTGATCATAAGTGTACGCGAACCCAACCTGGCCGCTGCATAGGCAGCTTCGATGCCAGCGTGGCCACCGCCAACTACTATCACGTCAAAATCATAAGCAAATGTTTTCATAGCAAAAATACATGAGAGAAATGGTAATTGTTATTTTAACTTAGTATAGCAGAAATTTTTAAAAAATTGAGTGGGGATTTTTCCGTGGCAGATGGCAATAGCATCAGGTCAAGTCGAAAGATTTCACCTCATTACATAATCATGAAAAATATTGATTGATTTTGTTTTCTCATTGGGATATTATTTTGATAAAAAAATAAAATGTGGTATGATAATTATGCAAACCGGCTATGTTATTGGAAAATCGCCTGAATACCAAAGTTGGATAACATCTCAAAATGAGAAGTCTATCATCCAGATTGAGTATAGGCTAAACGCTATTGCTCGTAATGGACATTTTGGTGATCATAAACCAATAGATAAGTTATGTAATTTATGGGAATTAAGATGGAAAAATGGTAGACGAATTTACTACCATCAATACAGGATGGCTGCCAAAGTGTTTCTCTTGATGGGAGGAAAGAAAAATGACCAGAAAAAAGATATCCGCAAAGCAAAGAACATCCTTAAAAAATATTTGTCTTGATAATAAGATTGACGAGTCAAAGTTTGAAGTCCATCAGCCATTCGCCTACTTATTGAATGAAAATAACATTCTTCGGGGGATAGCTGAATGTCTAGATGCAAAGGATCTTAAAGGAATTATAGAGATCGTAAAGATTTATAATCGCACTCTCAGAGAAGCAAAGGCTTTAGAAAAAAATGAGTCTAGTCGTCCTGTAGCATTGAAAAAAACAAAACAAATTCCTCTCACCTATGAAGATCGAGAGCGCAGAGCTGTTTTGGCAGTGAAGAAATAGCATCTTAACCGGACTGTAAGACCTTATCAGCAATCAATCACCTGTAAATCTTTAGTAACGAATAAAGTTCCCTTTTGGGGATTATCCGGGCGTAACGACTTCTTTATTATTGGAAGTGCTAACCTCGAAAACGATTCAAAAATGAGCTTATCAACCTCAAAAATCGATCAAAAACTATAATTTTTGAGATTTCTAATTAAAAATGAGCTCGCAAACCTCAAAAATTATCCAAAAATGAGCTTTCCAACCTCAAAAATTAACATAATGCTTGATTTTGCTCTGGTGGTAAGTTATCATATTGCTTAGAAAAGGAATACCAATGTTTAAAAGACTATTACAGCTCCCATTGGACGGCAGATTTAGTATTTTCCTATTTGGTCCACGTGGCACCGGCAAAACAGCGTGGATAAAAACGACTATTCCGGATGCTCTTTACTTCGATCTTCTAGATTTTGAACTGTATTCTTCTTTGCTTTCACAACCTAATCGACTGGAGAAGCTTATTCCTCAAAATTTCTCCGGATGGGTGGTTATCGACGAAGTTCAGCGTATACCCGAATTGCTTAACGAAGTGCATAGATTAATAGAAGGTAAAAAGATACGATTTCTGCTTACGGGATCAAGTGCGCGCAGCTTAAAAAGAAAAGGAACTAATCTCCTTGCTGGAAGAGCACTTACCTATCATATGCATCCCCTTGTTGTGCAAGAAATAGAACCACAAGTGCCTTTTGAGCATATAGTTAACTATGGATTGCTACCCTTAGCAGTGGTAGAACAATATCCTGAGAGCTATTTAAAAGGCTATCTGTCTACGTATGTAAAAGAAGAGGTACTGCAGGAAGGGCTCACTAGGAATATTGGTTCGTTTAATAGATTTCTTGAAACAGCGAGCTTTTCACAAGGTTCTGTATTAAACATAAGCGAAATTGCTCGCGAGACCGAGATAAGTCGTTTTGTGGTAGCTAATTACTTTGATATTTTAGAAGATTTACTCATAGGGGTTCGGATTCCTGTCTTTGGAAGACGTGCTAAAAGAAAAGTTATTTCTCATAACAAGTTTTACTTTTTTGACACGGGCGTATATCGGGCTATTCGCCCTGTTGGTCCGCTCGATACCCGCGAAGAAATTGATGGGTCTGCTCTTGAAACCATTTTCTTTCAATCGCTGCGTGCTATTAATGATTATTACCAAAAGGGCTATACCTTGTATTTTTGGCGCACCGTAACCGATTTAGAAGTTGATTTTGTTCTGTATGGGAAGAATGGGCTACTTGCATTTGAAATTAAACGAACAAGAAATGTTACCAGTTCGGCCCTAAAAGGACTCAAGGCCTTTAAAGAAGAGTATCCAGAAGCTAAGGCTTATCTCATTTTTAATGGAAAATATAAAGAATATCATGGTGATATTACCGCGATTCCTTTTTTAGAAGCATTGCAGATGCTTCCAGAGTTATTATAAGAAAGACTAAGAACACGCCGGCAATTAATATTGTTCCTAGCATCCATCTTAATTATCTGAAAGAGTGGAAGGCAAAAAAAAGAGGATGTCTGTGGAAATATCAAAAAAAGCTGGAAGACGGAATAACTACTTTTGTGCTGCATCTTGGCAAAGTTCCTGAAAAAGAGCTGCGAATTCAAGCATCGGATTAATTTGCTGCGATGCATTCGATGTTTTTTAGAGATTTTGCTTACATTGAAGTGCTTCAACGTAGGCACTCATGACTTCAATGAAGCTCTCCGGATCATTATTTCGTATGCACTCTAATAACGCATTTGCTATATGTTGCTTGTTAAGCAGATATTCTAGAGGATCAAATGGATGAAAAATAACTTCTTGAGGAGCAACTTTCCCCTTTTTTGAGGCGGCTTTTCGCTTTTCCAATGTCCTGATTTTGGCCATTTTTGTTTCCTCCCATGAGCAAAATGGTGTATACGCTATCATTACTAATTTGATAAGCCAAGACTATAGTAGTTTAGCAAGTAAATCAACTCTTTTTTAGCATAACTTTCTATTGAGATGTTCTCTTCAATTTGATTCTATAAAAATTAGGGGTTTAGAGGAAAAAATTAAGTACAGATCGGAGAGTATGATGGCTGGGAAGAGATCAGCGCTTATCAGAAACTGAAAGGGCATATAGAGAATTTTCGGAGACTGTAGCGGCTT
>PRDV01000053.1 GCA_003174035.1 Candidatus Babelota bacterium | reverse complement strand
AAGTAAGATGAAAAATTGCTTCCCATTGCATAGAGCAACCTTTCATCCTTACGTCCCCATATTTTTTGACTTGGGGCACCATAAAAATTTGGTGTTTCAGTGGCCTCTTCATCAATCATTTGTTGGGCAAAGCCAGTTAAGCATTCGTTCAATGCTCCACTATCGCTAGCATTCATGTAAGCGTTAATTTCTAGTTTTCGCTGTATAAATTCCATAAATGGTATCATACGCATCAGTGGCTTTTTTGCCAGCACGGGAAGAAATTGCCACGGCAGATGCGCTGCTAAAGCATCGCGATTGTCCTCGAGCATAACCTCAAAAAGTGCCTGCATGATAGATCTCAAGTCAAACATATGCGCAAGTTCCATGACTTCTGTCAAATCTACATTCTCGCATCCGCATATAATGATACATCTTTTAAGAAAGTCTATCGCTTTATCATCAAAGTTATTAAGCATTTCAAAAGCATTTTCATGATGAGGGAAATATCTTACAAGATCAAGATTCATTTCAATCACATGCTTATGATAATAATAGAACAAAGAAAGAAGCAACCTAAAAAAACCGAGACTCGATACATCGTATTCCGTAATTGACTGTAATTCAAGGGTGCGCGCTTCTCCCTCCTTCATTGACGTCATATTCCTAAAGAAAGGATAAAATTCTGCAACCGACTGGGGTATTGAGTAGACACCATCACCATTCTTTAAATGGTAGCAATTTTCGAAGTACCAGTTTTTAAATGCATGTCGCATTGTTTCTTCCTGTTTATCGGGAGATGTATTGCTAAACTCTTCGTTTTTATACTCATCTGCTACCCATTGGACAATATCGGTAACCAACGCTAATGCTGCTTCCTTATTTATTTTCAAAAGCTCATCTACTCGATACTCTACTTTTAATTGCTCGAATGGTGTATGCAAACACTGATATCGATAGTTCCTGAGAAACCGTACTAAATATTTAGCACTATCAGCCAATTCTTTTTTATCATCAATCCATGGCGTCTTAGCGCTTTCCATGCCAAGAGATTGGCTTGCAAAAATTGAGATTAAACTAATTATTTTAAAAAATGTAATCTTTTCCATAAAACCCCGCTAACTCCAATATTTTGAATCAATTTAACAGTTTATATGATCACAAAAATCGCGCTTCAAATACCTTGCTGAACTCTCGACCATGATTTTCTTCACGGCAAGATTAATTCTTGCAAGCCATGATTACTTAAGGCTTATCTTCGTTGCTAAAGACAGAAGTTTTACAAGTGACCGTTCACCGGCTGCAAAATCAAATAAGCTTTCTTGAGTAATCTTTTCCACATGACCATTACTATACACCACTTTAATCACCTTGCCTGTAGGAGAGCATTTAATTTTTACGGGATAGGCATCTGCAGGACGTTCAAGAATCTTAACTATCTTTTTGTCCTTCAAGCTCCAGAGGCATAGATTACGATTTCGCTCCCGGTATCCCACGAGAACAAACTCTTTGGCAACGCATACCAAATCAGTCACGAGCGCCCCGCTAGGCAATAGTGCAATTTTTTCTTTTCCTTCATATATATGAATGCCCTCAGGATTCATAAAAGCTAAAGAATCGTGATCAATATACTGCATGGCATATACATCTTGCAGATCCGACACCATAAACTGACGAACAAATTGGCACTGGTGGGCGCTATATATTTTGACACTATAGGATTTTTCCTCATCACGGTACTCTGCAATTGCAATCCTATCATTATTAGCGGCTAACAATCCTTTTAGAGGATCAAGATTGTAGATTAGCTCTTCTGTTGGCGAAAGAAGCGAATTACCTATGCATACTCTCCCATCATGATACCAAACAAGATATCGGTTGATTATTGAATACATCGCTCTAATCTTCGCTGCGTCTTTTGTATAAGTTTCGCTATACGCAAGAAATGGCCTCCAATCATCTATATCAAATTTGGACAAAGCCATTAATTGCTCTTGAAAGTGACCTATTTCCGCTCTCATCGCCTCATCAGGTTCGCTTCGTTGATTTCGCATCTCGCCAAAAAGGCGCTGAACTATCAGTCGCGCATGTACAAACACATGCAGAATAATCTTCTCCATGCTATTCAAGCCAGGATGATCTTGTAGTACAAAGGGTATAATATCACGATTATAGGTAGGCTGTCGTTGTCCTAGCCCATTTTCGTTCACAAAAGGACGATCATCTAACCGGAGGGATTTAATCGTATCACATACAACGTTTACCAAGATGCCAAATGAGCCTACCCCACAAAAAATGTAGTCGCCTATAAAGAAAAAACTATCGAATTTTACACTGTCATCAAAAGTCGATTGATCTGAAAAAAGCAACGTTCGTTCATTCAATGCATGAATAATTCGCTCTTTTGCGATCCTCTTGAGTGGCCCCTTGTTAACCAAGGCAAGCAATCCTTGAGTATATGCTTTTCTAGCTACTATATTAAGTCGATCTAATTTCGTGTCCGCTATAAAATGATCTATGAAACTATCCATGCAAAGAGCAAGGGAAGGAGCGGTTTCTTCTGCATGCCCTTCTTCAACTTTAGCTTTTAATAAGTTCATCATCAATGAAGCATTTTTAGCATTTTTCGCAAGCATGGGACAAAAGGCAAGAGGAAGTTGAGAAACAAGTCCCTTCATCTCTCCATGCTTCGCTATAAAACGAAATAATGTGTGGCATAGCGAGCGCAATTCCCAATCATGAGCAAGCGCTAGTATTCCTAATAGATCAACCTCTTTATCTAATTGGGGTAATAGAGAAACCATAAGGCGTTCTATATCTTTTTCATTGTTATCCCCATATCTATCGATAGCTAAACTACTTTTATCGTCATGAGAAAAATTATTCCCGTATGCTACTTCTATAAGCTTTAACAATAATTCAAGCTCAGCAAGAGATAATGAGCCTGGCTGTTCTTGTTCTTTTTTTGCCTTGCAAGGATCTTTTAGAGCATTGATCCTTGATTGCAGTTTTGCTTGTATTAATGAAAGCGAGTAAGAAGAATTTTTATGATTTTTTGTAAGCAGAGAACAAAATTCGATAGGAAGATGCTGAGCGATCCTAGACATCTCACCATATGCTGCAGCAACACGAAATACTGCATGACTTATCGATCGCACATTCCATTCATGGGCAAATGCTAATACTGCAAACAAATCAATATTCGGATCTAATACTGTTCCAAGATAAGCTGTAAGAGCCCCTATTATTTTTTCATTATTATCATTATTTACTGCATCAAAGGACAAAGGTATCAGACCCTTAGGATGGGCAAAATCGAACAGTACGTGTAATAGTTTTGCAAACAATTCTAGCTCTGAACGACTACATAATCCAGGTATATTAATCGTTTTTCTCTCTTCCTCCTTTTTATAATGATTGAGCGCAGTGTAGTAAGGAATAAAGTCCATGATCTCCTGAGGAACCGCTATCTTTTCAACATGATTCTGCTTATTTTGGAACGCAATGGTGACACAGACTACATCTTTTTCCATTGCATTACTAGCAGCCCCCATTAAGCCAAAGAGTACAACGGTAAATAGATGCTTATAGTTTGTTATGAATCTTCTACATTTGTTATATATCTTCATGATAGTCCTTATTTGTACGACAGGGCCGCGAGTTTTTGCATTCTATGACTCAGACTATCACGTAATAAAATATTGTCAATTTAAAAATTTTATGCACACAGAAACAGAACAATAAACTCTAGCTTCTTTGCTCACATTGAAGGTATGCTTAATTGAAGAGTTAGGCAAGGAGAGCATATGGATTCGTTAGAATTTTCTCGGGTTGAAGATGGCCAGTATACCATCACAGAACATAATGATGAGCGGCTCTACATGATCGGCACTATGTTACTTGATGATGCCGTTCGCAATGGTATCAAGAAAGCATTAAAATTTGCTCCTGAATTAGGCCTTGATGAATCTAAAGATATCAACACAGTCGACATTAACGTAACCATCAGTCCTAAATCTATGAATAAGATATACATCAAATTTCTAGAAAAAGAGCATCCAGAGAATGTGCTTGAAACCGATATCGGTATCGAAACTCTACTCGACCTGATTGATGCTTATGAAGAAACGGTTTCGCAAGAGCCTGAAATAATCACCCTTACCAGATCTCAAGATACCTTCAAACTTACTTGATAAAAGTTTCTAGCTTTTTCTGGCAATCTTCTTAAGAACCTCATCTGTCACACCGATTTCTCGGAGCCAGGCGGTTGCTTCAAGAGCAGCAATGCATCCAAAACCAGCGGATACAATAGCTTGACGATACCGAGAATCCATCACATCTCCCGCGGCAAATACACCAGGAACTGATGTGTCAGCGCCAGTTCTGCTTCCTTTGATATGAATATAACCATCATCAGTAAGATCAAGCTGCCCTTGGAAAAGCTCAGTATGCGGAATATGCCCTACTGCTAAAAAGAGAGCAGAAGTCGGGAGCATGCTTTTCTTCCCGGTTACCACATCCTGCACTTCAAGTGCATTGAGGGTCTCATCATCACCCAGTACTTTTGTGACCTGTTTATTATACTGTACGGGTTTAATATTACTATAGCCTGCTAATTTTTTTTGCATATGATCAGCTGCACGCATACGGTCTTTGCGCACTAGGATAGTCACGCTTTTAGCGTAGGGAGATAATTGTAAAGCTTCCTCAACAGCAGCATCGCCACCACCGACAACAACCACATCCTTACCTTTAAAGAAATAGCCATCACAAATAGCGCAGGAGCTGACGCCTAATCCGGCGTAGGTATCTTCACCTTGGACCCCCAACTTACGTGCTTTTGCGCCTGTTGCGATGATAACACAGAGCGCCCTCACCTCTTCATCAGCATCTGTTTTGAGAACAAATGGCCATTGATTAAAATCAACCGATACAATCGATTCTTCTATAATTTCAGCCCCAAATTCAGTAACTTGCTCCATCATCGTTTGCATAAGGTCGTTACCAAGAATCTTCTTCACCCCAGCGTAATTTTCAACAAATGATGTTTCGGTAAGCTGTCCACCTTTTGTCTCGCCGGCATAAATCCTTGTCGATAATCCCCCACGCGCAGAATAGAGACCGGCAGTCAATCCTGCTGGGCCTGTTCCAATAACTACAACCGGAATTACATTTGTCTTTCCAAGAGCATTGCTTACGTGATACCTAAACTGCTCAGGGCGAGGCTGCAGCGACCTAGCTCTTAATGAGGAACTTAGTAAACAAGCTATTATCAGCATACATCGTAGTACTATCATTTTTTTCATGACAACCTTTCTTATCCTAAATCGCCTTCCAAAAATGCGAGTGGAACGTTATTTTTAATATAATCTTCTAGTGCCGCATTCAATTTCTTTCTTTGTTCATCGTTCAATATTCGCATCAATTGCTCATTACATTGTAAGGGTAGTGGATCCTCACCAGCCTCAGCCACTAATTTTTGAAGTTCGGCATTTTGCATAATTTCAATGCGCTGCTCTTGTGTTAAACTAAGGAAAAATTGATCAAGCAAAGGAACCTTTGCCTGCTTATTTATGGCACGAGAGAATTTCCAGAGCCAAAAGATCCCCACACCAGCTATAACTCCCGCAACAATCTTTTTCTTGTTATCATAGAGCGTAGTAAACAATGATGTAACTGCTTCACGTGTTTTGGTAAAATCCCCTGTACGTAGCGAATTCCAAAGATACAGGTAGTCTCCTGCTTTTTTTAACGCAAAAAGTCCCACGCCGACAAGAACTCCCTTGAGTACATCAGAGCGCGAGAATCCTTCAGTTTTTATCTCTTCGATCTTCATTGCGGTAGGCAGTGCCACATTACGTAGTACATAGTTTTTCGCAGCACCGGAATGCTTATTCACATACGCTCTAAACTTTTCATTATTTTTATAGGCGAGTATCATAGCCGCAGCAGGCGCCGCACTTAGAACAGCAGCTTTGGTGCCAGAATTTTCTCCCATCCAGCCCTGGGGACTAGATGCATAACCTCGAGCAGATAATGATTGGGTAGGCAACGCCTGAGCAGGCAATGCCTGAGCAGTCTGAGCCAATGAACGTTGAAATGGTGTTGGGGTTAATGATGATTCACTAGATAGTGGCGCATCACCGATTCGAGTTTCTTCTGTATCGATGCGTGGATAAGGGGTCTCACTGACAGGAGTTTCGCCGAAACTTGTTCCACTGAAACTTGTTCCGCTAAAAAGAGTTTGCCCAAAACCACTTCCAATTGCAGGCGGTAGCCCTTTCATTCCAAGAGGCCCTAAAGGTCTTTTGCCATTTGACGGGTTGAGTGCATCTTCGCTTTGCATAGCAATAAGCGAGGTAAAAAAAGCCAGGATAATCAGCGTTTTGCTTAACATATATTTACGCATATCAGCCCCACATATCTTTTCTACCTATACATCGTGATAGATAACACCCGTATTGTCAATATATGCACCAAAAAATTGAGCCGCGCATACATGCGCGGCCTTCTTATTTATGCTTTTTCCTGCGGCTGGGCAGCTTGCATTACCATCATTACCACCTCAAGCGATATACCCATCTTTTGAAGTGCGAGTGCATGCGCTTGCTGATAATTTGCCATCTGTGCAAAGAGCTCAGTAAGATAGCGTTTTTGATCTTCTTTCAAGCGAGCGCTATAGAGCTCATTGTTCACTAAATCATGCGGATGCTGAGGCTCCGGCAGTCCATCAAATGCCTGTCCATTACGCTCCATAAACGCATTCATTCTCTCATCAAAATACGTCGCCATAAATGCTTCTAAGCAAATATAAAAGACTGCCTTCTGCTCATTGGTTTCGAGTAACACCATAAACTGAGGCTGCATAAGTAGGTCAAATGGGTCTTTAGCAGCCATCTGCAATACGGGAGTTGCAATTGCAGCTTGCTGTGCTGGTGGAATATTACTATACAGCTCCTCACACAATTGAATAAAAATCACCATCCATTGAGGAATCACCTTAGCCGGAGCTTCTTGAGGCTCATCCATTATCAAAGGTTCTTCTTCACTTTCCGTTGAAATGGTTGGAGAACTATCCATCGGCATAACTTCTTGTGGCATAAGAGGCGGTAATGTTGGTTCAACATTTGCTCGCTCCTCCACAGGCTTCCACGTTACTGTTGCTACCTTTGGCTTCTGAGCAGGCTGAGATAAATACCTATAGGCCCCATAGAGCAATCCCGCACCAAAAAGACATGCAGCTACTTTACCCTTATGATTGCCGGCTGTATCTAATAATGTATTAACCTGTTGTGAGCGATCTGGCGTCCAGGTAAGCCATGCGACTCCAGCCAGTGCACCACCCGTAACTACTGCTGCACCCTTTTTAGAAAAAAGGAGCTCCTTTAAGGAAGAACTTTTCTTCTGACCATCATTGCTTTTTTCCATAGCAACAAGCCCCTGTGGCACTGCTAGTACAAGCAACAAAGCTGGCAATATATTTTTTAACCTATTCATCATAATAACCTCTCATGTAAATATATGGTTTTATTTCACTATACTTTTCAGTCTAAAGCAAAGAGAAAATTCGTCAAAAGCCTCCTTAAACAACAAGGCCCTCTTAAAAGAGAGCCTTCATTGCTAGATGCGTATTAAAGAATTGTGCATGATCCCTTTTTCTTCTTTGAATCAGTATGATGGGAGTTCACCGTAGCTAGTTCATTTCCAGCAGTAAGTGTTGAACTCGATTTTGCTTGTAATAATGTTATCCAATCTGTGACTTCAACAATCTTAAGTAAAAGCGCCCGCCTCGTTTCAGGTGAGGCTTTTTTAACATATTCATGAAGCGTTCCTAAAATAATATCTAACGCTTTTAGTCGCTCCTCTACCGTACTGCATTTCCCGAGTGTCGTTCCAATGCTGCGTACAAATGAGACAATTTCGCGCTCCCTTGGACTCAACAGTGCTTCGGATTCACCACTAGAGGTAGCCAAGGCTGTTTCCATTGCTGAAACACTCTGCGAACTTACAATATACAGTATAGCTGAAAAGATCATGTTTAATCGTGCATTCATAGTACCCTCCAATTTATTTTATCGTTTGTCTATTTAAACCCATAATAAGTATTACATATTTTAATAAAATTTGCAATTTTTTATAAACCATCGTAAGGACTGCCTGGCCCGCAAAGTATCGGAGTGTGGTATACTATAGGCAATCCTATGAGAGAAAGGCACCATGCATGATCAGAAAATTAGTGAAACTCGATAATAATTTTGCAATAATAATTGATAAGCCTATACTCGATTTGCTCAATATAGACGAAACAACGAGCATATGCATCACCACTGATGGAAATACCATCATACTCCAACCTCTACATCCCACGCAAGCCAATGAACTTGAAGCAATTTCAACAATCACCGACAAGCAATTGCGTGAGATGTACCTAGAGCTCGTCGAAAAATACAGCGATGCACTAGAAAGGCTATCCAAAAACTAACTAACGGGCATGTATGACACTATTGAGGCTAATCCCATCATTCTGCAGCATCTTGTTGGATCCTGCGCGGAGGAAGTGGTGGCATTTGAATGAATTGTGGGGCTATCGGTGCAAATTGCACAGGCGGCGGAAGTGGTACCGGCTGCCATGCGGGTACTGGGGGTATTGCCAAAGCCCGAGCCTGCATTTGGTTAAAAGCGCACAGGTTAGATTCATGTGTCAAGCGCAGCATCTCTTTCTTCTTAGAATCCACAAACAATTCATTATTGAGGACTGCTAAGAACCCAATACTGATCATCTGTAGCCAACAGGTTGCGTATACTGTCCAAGGATCTCCTTTTTTCAAGTTTTCGCACCAGGAGGAAAAACCGAGAGCACGGTCTACAGCAACAACAGGTGTTTATATCTTTTTATTAAACCATGGCCAGCACTTATGAGCTATGAGAGCACCACCTGTTGCTAGAGCCCCAATACCTCCTGCAAGCGCTATATTTTCAGCAGAAATATGTCTCGTCCATGAACTCTTTTTATACTCTGCATAAGCGGCGGCCTCGCCAGGATGATTTCTCAGAAACAGCGTTTCCCATTCCTTTAAAGAGCGGTAAGACCAGCAAATAAAAGATCCAAAAAAAATATTGCCTGCTGCCATGCCCGCAAATAATATGGGATGAGCGAAGATTTTCTCTTTCACCGGAGTTGAAATGTTCCGATTAAACCATGGCCATTTTTTATGGGCAATGACCGTTGCTCCTGTAAGCGCAGCGGTTGCCCCGGCACCAACAAGCAGCTTACTATTTTTAAAAGTGTCAGCCCATGTACTTCCACTATTTGCTGGTATTGGCACAGTGGCTATAGCCACGTCAGGGCCCGATGCAAAAGTAACAGGTGAGATGAGCAATGCTATCAGGATGGTTAACGTATGAGATAATTGCATGATCACTTTCGCTTTCTTAATAGTCTATATATTTCACTCAATTTATATCTATTAATAAGCATAAACTATGCCGCAGAAATAACAAAAGGCGATGGGATGAATTGAAATAGATCACGAAGGGTGAATGCGCATACTGCTATGAACGAAATGGGTGGAATGTTCACAATCAATCAAAGAGATAGCGCATTTAACGCATCAGTACTTACTAACGAAAAGAGCTCTCCCGAAGGAGAGCTCTTTCTATAATTAACTTCTAATTAATTATTCCCAAACGTTGGTCGTTGTATTGAACGTCCAAGCTGCACCCGCTGGATTTGTACCTGCAGGTTGTGGGGGTCTTACTGCAGGCGTTGTCGCAGTTGCAGTTGTAGCTGCCGTACTAGTGGTAGCACCAGTCGTTGCGGTTGTTGCGGTTGTTGCAGTTGTAGCTGTTGGAGCTACTGGAGCAACCCATCCCTTGGTGTTATTCAATTTATGGTACCAATGGTTCTTATGACCGAAGTATACCAATGCAGCAACACCACCTACTCCTACTAATGTAGCAGCGATTGTTGTACCGTCTTGGTCTTTAAGGTTATCAACATACTTACCGCATGCATCAACTACCTTTGAAGATACATTCGTACGGAACGCTGGCCAGTAGTGGTGAGCAATTACTGCTCCTACTGCTGCAGCACCTACTATACCTGCTCCAACCCATACACGGTTGTGGTCAGCTTTATCTTTAAGATTAGCAAACCAACCCGTTGCTGGGGTAGAAGTTGATGGTGTAGGGGTGGTTGTTGCAGTTGTAGAACCGCCTGCTGCTAACACAGCAGCTGGGGTAGCTAAGAACAACAACGCGATGCTTAATTGTTTTACATAATTCATAGTTTTATCCTCCATAGTATTATGTAATAGTGACATATTCCTCTTCATATCTTTTCACTTTT
>PRDV01000055.1 GCA_003174035.1 Candidatus Babelota bacterium | reverse complement strand
ATGGATATGATTACTTTGAGGCCATCATTACGTCGAATTATCAGTGCTCTGGAGAACTTTGAAATTGTTCACCGCGCAGTAGGGTATCAAGGAGTTGGTGAAGATGATATCTATCCAACGTGGAAGCGATTTGTTCTTCCGGATCCTGTCGAAGGCGCCCCAAGCCCTCTTGAGGCAGAGCAAGCGAAGAATAATGATTCCAATAACCTACGTTCATTATTCACGAGCATTGTTTCCAAAGCATTATAATATTTGAAAACCTCTTATTTTGTAGGTCCGCTATAGTTACTACTATGGCGGACCTGCTTTTTCTACTGCCGTTTTTCCTAAAAATCGCTACACTGATAAAGAAAGTAGTCACTTATAACGCGTAAGGAAGAAGATGAGCCAGGAGAAAGCCATAACGCCGCTCATGCGACAGTATTTTGAAGTAAAAGCGAACTATCCGAGTACTATTTTGCTGTTTCAAGTGGGTGATTTTTATGAACTCTTCTTTGACGATGCCACGCGTGCAGCTACAGTTTTAGGCATAGCGCTCACGAGCCGGGGAACGCATAATGGCGAACCAATTCCCCTGTGTGGAGTGCCGCTCCATGTGGCTGATCTCTATGTAAGCAAGCTGGTGAAAGCTGGTTTTAAAGTTGCGTTGTGTGATCAGCTTGAAGTTGCCAAACCGGGAAAAGTCGTAGATCGGGGGGTTACCCGCGTTTTAACTCCGGGGACGCTTACGGATAGTAATCTGCTCGATGAAAAATCTGCCTCCTATTTGAGTGTATTTTTCCCTACCCAGACCTCATGGGCACTGCTGTTTGCCGAACTTTTAACTGGACAGCTTTTTGTTACCCTTTTTGCAAGCTACCCTGGTGGAGCTCTTGAGGCTGAACTCACGCGATTTATGCCAGATGAATTGCTCGTCCCTGCAACTAAGATGGGGGAACAGTTTCAGAGCATACTAGCCCAGCAGGGATTTTCGGTCTGGCAGGAGCCCTATTCTGTGGAACATAAGCAAGAAGCCCTTATCTGGGCTTCTCAACAGTTTCAGCAGTCATTGCCTGCGTCAGACGCGCTTGCAGGAGCGGTAACTATCCTCCATCGCTATCTTAAAAAGAACAATGAGCAGGGGCTTGCAGAGCTCAAGCATCTTACGGTGTACAGGCCGGAAGATTATGTGATGCTTGATGCAGTGACGCAACGTAATTTAGAGTTGGTTAAAAATAGCCATGACGGCTCTGTCGCGCATACGCTTTTTGGGGTGCTTGATCGGGCGGTGACCCCGATGGGTTCACGCATGCTCAAAAAATGGCTTTTACGTCCGCTTATAAAAAAAGAAGCTATAGAAGAGCGGCTTGCGATGGTTGAACTTTTTGTATACAACAATGCTCTTAAATCTGAGCTGCGCGGTCTCCTGCAACGGGTAGGAGATCTTGAGCGTATTGTGGGAAGAATTGCCCTGAAGCGGGCCCATCTTCATGATTATCAAGCTCTTTTAGGAGCGTTGACCGTTGTGCCTTCAGTGAAAAAGCTGTTAGCGGGAAATGAGCTAACACTTGCCGAAGCACTTGCAGCTAAAATAGCAGATTTTTCTGCGCTTGAGCAATTAGTATCATCTGCCATACATGATGATGCCAGCGTCCCACGCCTTGTGAAGGCAGGGTTTCATGAAGATCTTGATCGCTTACGATTGCTTGCCGATCGAGGAGCACAAGAAATCTATGCGCTTGAACTGCGAGAACAGCAGCGAACAGGAATTAATTCCTTAAAAATTCGTTACAATGGCGTGCATGGTTATGGTATTGAGATAACTAATACTCACGCGCATTTAGTGCCTGCTGATTATCTGCGTATTCAGACGTTAGCAAACCGAGAACGCTTTACTATCCAAGAGTTGAAAAATTTAGAACACGATCTTTTGCGTGCTCGCAATGAGATTTTACAAGTTGAGAAGGAGGTATTTGAAAGCATTAAATTACAAGTGCAAACCTTCGTGCCCTCACTCAAAAAGCTTTCGTATGCTCTTGCGTATGCTGACGCACTCGGTGCTCTTGCCCAAGTAGCTTATACGCAAAGATATGTACGGCCTGCTTTTAATGATGGACATGCCTTACACATTAAAGAGGGAAGGCACCCCGTTGTAGAGATGCGGCTGCATGCGGGATTTATACCGAATGATCTGTCTTTGACAGACGTGGAATCCTTGTGGCTTATTACAGGTCCTAACATGGGGGGTAAATCAACCTTTTTACGCCAAGTTGCTCTGATTACGCTCATGGCACATGTAGGGTCCTTTGTTCCTGCAGCTGCGGCTGATGTGCCCCTTGTGGATCGTATATTTACCCGCATTGGGGCTTCCGATAATGTCGCAGAAGGCAAAAGTACTTTTTTGGTTGAAATGGAAGAGACAGCAATTATCTGTAATCAAGCAACAGCTCAGAGTTTGGTAATTCTTGATGAAGTGGGGAGGGGAACGAGCACGTTTGATGGGCTTGCTCTCGCCCAATCGGTTGTGGAATATCTTCACAAAGAACTTAAAGTGAAATGCCTTTTTGCAACCCATTATCATGAGTTGACTGCACTCAGTGAGCGGTATCCAGGGATCAAGCCCTACTATGCAGCGAGCTCAAAAACTGCTACAGGTATTCTCCTGCTTCATAAAATTTTACCCGGCATTGCTGATGGAAGCTTCGGGCTTGAAGTTGCGCAGCTTGCGCAGCTGCCTCCATCGATTGTTGCGCGGGCTCGTGAAATACTTCAAGAACTTACACAGTCACCAGTCACTAGTAATACAGCTTCTGTTCTATCTGATTCGGTGGCAGTTTCCTCTGGCGTAATGATGCCGTCAACGGGGTCTCCAACACAGATGGCCCTACCGATGGCTGAATCATCGATGATGGTAAATGCACAAGCCCACCAAGGTAACACAGATCAATCTGCTATTCTTGAGCGGGAGGCAGTGCTGGCTTCGCGGCTTGCAGCAATTGATATGAATGAAATAACACCAAAGCAGGCGCTCGATTTGATGTGGCAATTACATGAAATTGCTCGAGTGGAATCATGATGTATCGTTGTATCCTCTGTCTTATTCTGTGTTTGCTTTTACCCATGTGTAAGCAGCGCCCAGGTACTGGTACAACCAAGAGCATTGCTCAAACTGATACACCTGTGGTCGACGCCACATACCTGGTAGGCGAGCGATCAGCATTTGAGTCACTGCAGCGTGCTTATCCAGAACATATTAGGGAAGTTTCGGCTACAGAAGTTATTTGGATAGATGGAACTCGGATGCCGATGCATGAGCAATCATATGCTACTGCACGATCTGTGCTCGAGAACCCTACGCTTGCTGATCAACTGAATGTAACTTATAGAAAGGGAGTACCCCCAGAAGGTGTTTTACCTACTGATGATCCAGGACGTGTTCGTTACGAGCCCTTTTTTAGAAAAATGTACGGGAACACACGTGCTGCTGTTGAGAAAAATCTAACGCGTATTGATTGGATGCCTGCTATTTTTGGTAAAGGTACCTATCATCTTAACGTAACACGAGTGAACAATGTGCACAAAAAAGTTAAACAGATCAGTGATGAGCTTGAGGAGCTTGTCCGGGTGCATCCTGAACATAAAGAATTTCTTAAAGATCCTGCAGGAGGATATAACTGGCGGAAAATAGCTAACTCTCGTAGATTAAGTCCGCATTCTTTTGGTATAGCTCTAGATATTAGTCCTTCTAAATCTCATTATTGGCAAGAAGAGCTAAAAAGAAGTAATATTCCTGTGAGCGAAGAGGCTCCAGTTTCCTATGTTAATGAAATACCGCTGGCAATTGTTCTCATATTTGAAAAGCACGGATTCATATGGGGCGGTAAATGGTATCATTACGATACTATGCATTTTGAATACCGCCCTGAATTACTTGTATAACACTACTCTAGTGCTACCAAAATGCTACATTTTTTCCGGCGCACTAATGCCTAAAAGATCAAAACAGGTCTTGAGTGTTTTCTGCACAAGAAGAATCAAGAGCAGGCGTGCTCTGCTTTGTTCACTATTTTCTGGATCAATCACGCGATGATGGCCATAGTAATGGTGAAATGTTTGCGCCAGCTCAATCACATAATAGGTAAGCGCATGCGTCTGATAATTAACTGCAGAACTTTCAAGACATGATTTGAGCGAGATAATTTTCTTGAGTAGTAGATGCTCTGCTGGACCAACGTGCATACTATCGGCACCGATAATGTTCTGCATGCCCTGCTCAGCTTGAGCTTTTGCCATGATACTCTTTGTTCGTACATAGGCATACTGAATATAATAGACAGGGTTTTCTTCGGTATGTTTGAGCGCCAGGTCTATATCAAAATCAAGGTGGCTATCTGTTTTTTTATGCAGGTAAAAGAACCGTGCAACATCGGTCCCTACGGTTTCAATAATATCATCAAGGGTTACAATACGGCCAGCTCTTTTTGAAAGCCTGAGGGTTTGACCACTTTCTTTTATCGTGACCAATTGATAGAGAATAACGTCCAACCTGTTAGGATCATAGCCTAATGCTTGCATAACTGCCTTGAGCCTAATTACATAGCTATGATGATCTTGACCGAGAATATAAATCAACTGATCAAATCCTCTTGAGAGTTTGTTCAAGGTGTAGGCTACATCGGCTGCAACGTAGGTAAGTTCACCATCTTTCTTTTTAATGACACGGTCTTTGTCATCGCCAAAATCAGTAGAACGGAACCAGACTGCTCCTTCTTTTTCGTAGAGATACCCTCGTTCTTGTAGGACAGCAAGTGCTTTTTGGATTGCATTGCTTTCGCCTTGTACTTTTTCGTGCAAAGTCAATTCTGAAAACCACACATCAAAGGTAATGCCATAGTTTTTAAGCGTTTCCTTTTGCTGGGCAAGCAGACGTGTCTTTGCGTAGTCAGTAAAGAAAGCGTCTGGTTTTGAAAACAGAGCATCGCCATACTCGTTGTAGCATTCTTGTGCCATAGCAATCAGGTATTCCCCATGATAGCCGCCTTCAGGAATTTCTGCTGCTCTTCCGACAGCTTGTTCACAGCGTGCTTTAAGAGACAAGCCCAGTTTTTGCATCTGCGATCCCGCATCATTGACATAAAATTCTTTGGTAACGGGATTGCCAAGAAAGGTAAGAATACGTGCGAGCACATCGCCAATTATCCCGCCACGCCCATGACCGATGTGCAAGGGACCTGTGGGGTTAGCACTGACAAATTCGATATCGTATTTTTGTTTGGGAGATGATTCATCTATAAAGAACTGCTCTCCTTGCTCATAAAGTTCTCGTGCAAGTGTGCTAAATGCCGCAGGAGTAAGAAATATGTTCAAAAAACCTGGTCCTGCGATTTCAACACGTTCTATAAAAGTATGTTTGAGGGCATCTTTGATGGTTTGTGCAATTTTTATAGGCGGTTGTCCGAGCTCTTTGGCAAGAATCATGGCACAGTTTGAAGATAGGTCGCCAAATTGCTGCTTTTGAGCATCGGTATTGAGTGTTGTATCAAATGATCTTTTTTCTTCGAGTGAGAAGAGTTGAGTGACTGTTGTTTTTAATTGGTGGTTAATTGTTTGTATGACGTTCATTATGCTATTCCTGGTTCATTTTTTCATAAGCCTACCACGTTACTATTTTTTGGAAGGCTTCAATTGTTTTCTTCTGTATATCTCAGCAAGAGTTTCTGGGGTTATTTGAGAGGTAGCCATGCAGAGCTAATTGCCAGATTTCATTTGTGTTAAATGTGAGTATTATTCCATTTTGTTGCAAAAAGGCAAGTGGTATGAGGCTGCCTGTACGTTTGTTCCCATCGATAAAGGGGTGATTTTTGATTATTCCGTGTCCGTACGTGGCCGCCATATGAAATATGTCTTGAAGTAGGTATTGACCATTAAAAGTTGCTTGTGGTGCGAAAAGGGCTGACTCTAGAAGTCCATGATCTCGAATGCCATGTGATCCACCAAACTCATGTATGTATTTATCGTGAATGGCTATGGCTTGAAGTTTGTTTATAAAAATTATGTTTACCATTAACTATCGGCAAGCTTTTTTAAATCATGGGAGTATAATTGTGTTAGTTCTTCAATAATCTCTTCAAGAGTGGGGATCTCTGTTCTCTCCGTTTCTTTTAGTGGTTCGAGAATAAGCCTATTCCCATCTGTTTGAATGGTAAGTTTGGTGGTTTCGTTTATGTTTAGTAGCTCGAGAATTGGCTTATCGATAATTAAAGCTAGATTATTCCCGTGCTTAGAAAGTTTCTTAATCATAAATTCTGTCTCCACTGTATGTAGTAAGTTTATACGAAAGTGTGCAAAAAATCAACTTTCACCCCCAAATCATTTTCCAAATGCTATTAGAAAATTGACGATAGCGCAACAATCTGCTATAGTCTTTTCATGCACATAAATATGAGTGATATATGAACATAGCAGTATTAGTTTCCGGCGGTGTAGATAGCTCAGTAGCCCTGCGTTTATTGCAGGAGCAGGGTCACACGGTTACTGCCTTCTATTTAAAAATTTGGCTTGAAGATGAGCTTTCCTTTTTGGGTACCTGTCCTTGGCAGGAAGATCTCGCTTATGTTGAAGCAGTTTGTAAGCAAGCGAATGTGCCGTTAGAAGTTATTTCCTTGCAAAAAGAATACTGGGATCAGGTTGTTGCTTCAACGATTGCTGAAGTTAAGGCTGGCCGTACACCAAACCCTGATATTCTCTGCAATCAACGGATAAAGTTTGGTGCTTTTTATACGGCTATAGATGCACGATTTGAAGCTGTTGCTACAGGCCATTATGCCCGTATTGAAAAAGTAAATGAACAAGCAGTTCTGCATACCACACCCGATCTTATTAAGGACCAAACCTATTTTCTATCCCATCTAACACAGGCGCAGCTTGCTCGAGCCTTATTCCCATTGGGGGATTTGACCAAGGAACAGGTGAGGCAGGAAGCGCAGCGTTTTGATTTAGCTAATAAAAATCGTAAGGATAGCCAAGGAATCTGCTTTTTGGGTAAATTAAAGTTCAGTGACTTTATCAAATACCATGTGGGTGAAAAAAGTGGCGATCTGGTTGAATATGAAACGGGTAAGAAGGTAGGTACGCATCGTGGGTACTGGTTTTATACGATTGGCCAACGGCAGGGGCTTGGGTTAGCAGGTGGTCCGTGGTATGTGGTGGCAAAATCGAGTGAAGAAAATAAGGTAGTTATTTCACGCAACTACTATACGCAAGAAAAAAGCCGTGATACATTTAGAGTATCCGCATGTAATTGGATTAATGGTGTTCCTGATGAAGCAGTGCTTCAACGCCTTCGAGTCAAATTACGGCATGGTCCAGAATGTAATGATGCCATAGTCACGCCGGATGGAAATGGGTTTCAGGTTCGCCTTACTCAACGGGACCAAGGCATAGCAGCAGGACAATATACGGCTTTTTATAAAGGAACCCAGTGTCTGGGCTCAGGAGTGATTGAATAAATGTTATCGAGTATTTCTTCATTGTTATCAATGATTAACCTGCCTACCTATATAACCATGGTACGTATTATAATGGTACCCTGTGTTATCGTGAGCATGATGATGCATGCTTGGTTTGAGGCAACGGTATTTTTCTCGATTGCGGCGATATCAGATGTGATAGATGGCGCTTTAGCTCGCTTTTTAAATAGGGTTACCGTGTTAGGATCTATTTTGGATCCTATAGCTGATAAAATGCTTCTTATTGCCAGTTATGTTGGATTAGCATTGCTTATGCCGTTTATGAGCTTTTCTATTCCTTGGTGGTTTTGTGCATTTGTTATTATATCGGAGCTCATTCTTTTATTTTTCTCATTTTATTGGGGAATTATGCTTAAGAGTGTGACCATTAAACCCACCAGACTAGGAAGAATGACCGGTCTTGCTCAAATTCTCTTCATTGGCTGGCTTTTCATGTGTCAATATACAGGCTGTGAACCGATAGTGCTTTTTTATGGTCTCTTATGGTTAATCGTGTGTGCTCGGCTGTGCTCATTTATGGATTATGCTATAAGTGCATTGGTTAAAGGAGAGGTAGCATGATACTGCATCGTATACTAATGCATCCCTGGTTAAAAATAGTGATCCTGCTTGTATGTATGGGAGTATTCTGGGCCTTTTCTGAAAGTTTTTTAGCCCCTGAAAAAGCGGTCAAGCAGCGATCTTCACAGCAGCTTAAACAAGAAATCGTTGAACGTATGAGCTCCCTTCTTGACCTGAGAAGTAAGCTTATTGAAACTGATGCTAAAACTCAGCAAGTTTTATATAAGCAAATCAAACCGTATGCAGAAGGTGACAAGAAATGTTTTTTGTCATCCGCAACTATGCAGCAATTGCAGCAGGTTATGCAACGACTTCGAGAAGAACAGGCGCGCAGTGAGAAGGAACTGAAAGATCGGGAGCGGTTTCTTGCGTTTGTTACCTCATCCATGAATATATAGAAAATTGCTTCTTTTTTTTATGATTATCTTTGCTATAATGGAATTCATGTTCATGCATTATCATGCGATACATTTTTCTTTAGTGCGAAAGGTTCGGCGTGGCAAATTTTAATCGTGTCATTATTATGGGGAATCTTACCAGAGATCCAGAGTTAAAGCAGCAGCCATCGGGGCAAGCAATGTGCCGTTTGAGCTTAGCTTCAAATAGACAGTTTCGTAACAAGCAAACGGGAACGCTTTCCCAGGAAGTTTGCTATATTGATGCCGCCGTTTGGGGTCCCCAAGCGGATAGTTGTCACCAGTATTTGCAAAAGGGACGGCCAGTTCTTGTAGAAGGGCGCTTGCGCTATGATACCTGGAAAGATGCTGAGGGGCAAACAAAGACGCGACACTCCATTGTAGCTGATAATGTTGTCTTCTTAGGAAGTGGCCAGCGTGCTGAACAGTCCGGTGCCGATGAAGGTGCACGTACGTCACCTGCTACAAAGGCAGCTGATGGCTTAGGAAATGATTCAATTTCCGATGCACTTTTTAAGGATGAGGCTCCTTTTACCGATGATTTACCTTTTTAAGCATTGTTCTTAAAACTTTTTATTATGGGCCCCGAGATATCGGGGCTTTCTTGTGCGCTAGCCACAGCATACACGATAAAATACCTGAGGCT
>PRDV01000069.1 GCA_003174035.1 Candidatus Babelota bacterium | reverse complement strand
GCAAACCCACTGCTCAAAAATGATGTTCAATTAAACGCCATAGAGAGCATGCCGTTACATAATTTCCCCTACGAGGAAGCACTATCACTCATGAAATCATGGGAAAAAGAGCACAACAAAAAATTCTTGTATGTTTTCAAAGATCCAAAAAATTGGATTATAGCAGTGCTGGTCGTAGCCGTTGTCTATTTTCAACTCTATGCTCGTTACTAATCATCACGGAAGTCTTTTTAAGTATCAAATACTTGAAAGGTGAGCGTATCTTCAATAACTAACAGTCGGTTATATTTTACAGGACGCTTACAGCTCCCTGCTTTAATTTGACCAGCACTTGCGCCAACAGCAAGATCAGCAATAAAAGTATCATCCGTTTCTGAAGAACGATGTGAAACAATGGTATTAAGACCTCTTTCCTTGCAGAGCATAATTGCCTGGAGTGTCTCAGTAACCGTGCCAACCTGATTGGGCTTTATGATAGCAGCGGTTACGGCTTTGTCTTCACTTGCGTGCAGTATCCTGGTGCTATTGGTAACCAAGAGATCATCACCCACAATTTGCACCTTATCCTGCAGTGTCCGTGTTAAGGTCGTCCATGAAGCCCAGTCGTCCTGAGCAAGCCCATCTTCTATTGAATAAATCGGATACTGAGCAACCAGTTGTTCATACATATGTATCATCTCATCACTGGTAAGCCACCTATCATGCCATTTATAAAGCCCCTTATCAACATCATATAACTGGCTGGAAGCGACATCGAGAGCAATTACACAGCTCAGAGACTGCTTTTTGTTAACGTGCTCAATTGCCTCCATCATCAAATCGAAAGCTTCCCGTTCATCTTTGAAATTGCAGGCATAACCACCTTCTTGCCCTACTTCTGTTGACCTTCCCTGCTTTTTAAGGATGTTGCCAAATTCGTGAAAAACAAGCGCAGTTACCTCAAATGCCGAGCGGAATGTTGGCGCTCCAACAGGCATGAGCAGCATTTCTTGAATGGGGACATTATTGTCTGCATGTACTCCTCCATCGATAAGCTCGACAAGCGGAAAGGGCAAACTAACCGTTTCAGCACCTACAAGAGCAGCTATAAACTCAAATAACTCTATACCTTCAGCGACAGCTTCAGCTTTATATAAAGCCATGCTTACTGCCAACAAGGTATTCGCCCCCAGACGAGATTTATCAGGCGTTCCATCAAGCTCAATGAGGCGTTGATCCATATCTACCGCTGATAATTTTTGCTCCACTAAGAGTGGAGCGATAATATGTTCAATCGTATGGATTGCTTTTGAGAGACCTTTACCATTGAAACGATCAGTTCCATCACGAAGCTCAATAGCCTCGTAAGCCCCCACCGAAGAACCTGCAGGAACTGATGCAAGTACATAGTGCCCCTTTTCCAAATGGAGTTCACATTGGAGCGCTGGCCATCCAGATGAATCAAAAATTTCCCGAGCTAGTATCCGCTGAATTTTCATGAGACAACCCTTGACCCTTTTTAATGGTTTGGTAGAGACTAGTATAAAATGAGTTTCATTATATTTTGAAGGGTTTTAGCATGATGCTTGATAATTCTACCTACAATAAGATAAAAATGCTCCATGCATTAAGCGAACTGAATTGGTTTATCGAAAAACATGCCATCCAAGACGCTGAAAATGCAGGTGATAAAGCGTGCGTGGATATGATGATTTCCATTCAGCGGGACGTACAAAAGCATATTGAAAAATTACAGCGCGCAGCATGTATGATAACTCAGTGAAACAGACACAACTCCTCAATAAAATTATTGCATGAGCACAGACAATTATTTTAAAGTAGGAGTGGCATACTACATTAACTGATATTAAGAAAACATAACACTCTATAACACTAGGCACTAAAGGAGGGATGAATATCGGGTGAACAATGAATGATGAAGAAAAGTATTCAATTTTAAGGGAGACATTATGAAATTCAATATACTGTTAGCATTCGCAGTTGCAGCTTTATCACTCAGTGGGTTAGTTGCAGATGCATCAACTGAATTTATTTATAGAGCCGGCAAACATAAGCATCATGATAAGAGACTAAAGCAATCAAGGTCTTCTGGAAGTCGTGATCATAAGAGATCTAGTAAATCCAAAGAGTCACATGACCGTTGCAGCAAAGAATCTCGAGATCATGGAAGCTGCGATAGGAAATGTGGCAGACGTACCAGCGACGATAGCTGCCCAGGGGATACACTACGCATTGGTCTGGTTGACAATAGCAACCTATTTCCAGATACCGATAGCATAGAGGGAGGCATTCCACTTACGATTCTCACGCTAACAAATCCAACATCGGGCACCGCTTCAGGGTTTGATCCATCGTTATGGTGTCTGCTTGCAAAATGCGTGAAACGCAATACCGAATTCATAGGATTTACCAGATGTGGAGATGATGTCTTTGGAAATTTTGCAGATGCATTTGCAGCGCTTCTGGCTGGACAAATTGACGTTGTGGGTAGTACTTTCCCTGAAGAAATCTGGCGTGAAATTCAATTTCCACTCGGTGGCCCAACACTTAATGCCAAAACAAATATGCTTATCGGCATAGATTGTGATATTCTTGAAGTCTGGCAAAACGTTATCTGGAATGAAAAACAGTTTTCTCCAGTAGTTGAATCAACAGATTCAGTTGAAAAAACGCTTATCAAACTGTGGCAAACAGATAAAGTTACCTTCGGAACTTCATCAGAAAGTTCCCCGGCGTATAAAGAACTTCGTATGAGCGCATTGGCAGCTGGGCGCTCTGAAGATTACTTTAAAGCGCATGTCATTACGAATGCTGATGCCCATGTGCGAGAACCAATTAATTATCTCAGCCAGTTTGGTCCTATTGGAGCAGCTGATAAATACCAAGTTCTCTATGTAAGGGGATATGGTAAAACACACCTCGGAAAAGCGTTACAGAAATTTCAAGTAGCACCTTGGTCAAAGTCACAGGAAGCTCTAGATACCTCTTCTAGCAGCATTAAATTCATCCCAAATCAATTACCAATTAATGAGGATGATTCATTTGGCTATATCCTCAGAAGAGATTGTTGCCAACTCATTCGTGACTTACAAGAGTGTCTCAATGCGATTATTTGTAATGGTACCTATACGCAACTCTGGCAAAATCTCGCTGAGATATTCCCAACTGCGACACTCATATCAGCCTTCTGCACACCACCGCTGTATGCAAGTTTTGCAGAGCGCACGGTAAGCCAACATTGCATCTGCTGCACGGTTCCATGCAAGCCATGCATTAGACGTCATTCATGTGAATTACCATGCACACCAACCTTTACCGTATTTCCTATAGCTTAAATTAGTAATTACCTACCCCGATGCTCCAAATGCATCGGGGTATTTTATGCATAAATTTGGGCAGGCAAAATATTGCGTAGCACAGGCAATTTGGTTTATGTTGGTTAGGACAATACAAAGTACAACATAAAGGGGAGGAAAGGTTTGCAGACAGCTGAGTAATAATTGGGTTAGAAACAGGAAGTGAAGTATTCACGTTTTTTTAAAAAGGGAGAGCCTCTATGAAATTCAATAAAATTATTAGTTTAGCGCTTGCTCTAATAACCGTGAGCGGTTTAATGGCAAGCCAAATGGAAGATGAAATTATCTTCAGAAGTGGTAAGCATAAGCGTCATGATAAGCATCGCAAGTCATCATGTTCGAATGAATCAAAAAGCAGCTCAAGCAAAGAGCACAAACGTTCATCCAAATCATCCTGCAGCAAAGAAAGCAGGGATCATAAGCATTCATCCAAATCATCATGCAGTAAGGAAAGTAAATCCCGCTCATGCGAAAACAGACTTTCCCGTTCCGATGATTCTTGCCCACGTAAACATGAAGCGTTAAGAGTAGCATTCGTTGATCTTTCCGGAACCACTGATGGATCAAATGCGTTCACAACAATTACCAACATTGGGACAAAATCCTTTGCAAGTGGCTTCGACGTTTCAATATGGGCGCAATTGTGTCATTGCCTAGATCACAAATGCAAATTTGTTTTTTATCCTAATGATGTCACAAACGATGGCTTTAGACTGGCATTAGCAGATCTTATCGCAGGAAATATTGACGTAATAGGAACCTCTTTAGATATTGTCGTACCACTTATGGGCGCCATTCCAAATGTACCAGGTAATTTCCAAGAGGCAAATTTCAACTGGATTGTCTCGCGCCTATGCAATGCAACAGGCGTAGTAATAACGCCGCAAGTGCGAGCCTATGCATTCAGAAGAGATTGCTGTCAATTAGTTCGTGACGTACAAGAATGTCTCAATGCCCTTATATGTGACGCAGCATATTATAGAACGGCCAGATTGACCGCATTAAACTTCCCAGGAACTCCTACTATCCCAGGATTTAGTAATAATGAGGCCTGCATTCCGCCGCTTTATGATAGCTTCAGCCTAAGAACAGTGAATGAAACATGCATTTGCTGTACATTCCCGCATAGACCATGCATTAAAGTGCCTTGTGAAATTCCATTCAGCGTTCCTGTTACTCTTGCACCAACCCGTCCTGTAGGACAGATGGCGCATTAATTAATGCAGTTTCGGCTTGTTAATAACGCCCCCGATACATATCGGGGGCGTTATTATTCCCATACGCTTTTTAGTTTTAAAATCTTCAGTCGATGAATAGTCTTATACGGCTTACCCTTACTATTAAGCCTCATGAGAGCATGCTTAGTATGATGCGCTTTAATGAGTCCTTTATAATCGGTGATCCCCCGAAATAGTTTTTTTACTTCGATTTCATGCAGCTTGCCATAACCACTATCATACCCTACTGCTTCTATTAAAAGATTCTTACTTACATCGCTCACTATCATTACATGATGGTTGTACCAGAGCAAATCACCCTTTTCTAAAGGTTCATCTATCTCAAGTGGTCGTAACTGCTTCATGAGAGCATAGGTATTTTTGCAATAATACGGTATTCCCGAAACCTGAGCAGCCGTTAGCACAAGCCCTGAGCAATCAAAACCAGCAAGCGGCTTACTGAAAGTTCCTTTGCGTTGCCAAAAGGCAGTAGGATGGCCATACTTTCTTGACTTACCGCGGTAAAAACCACGATCACCGGTAGTTTGGATAAAGCTACACCCCCCATACACATAAGGAATCATCTCCTTCTGATGGGCCCATTTTTTAAGAAGTATTACAAAAAGCTCAGTTGCCTTTTGAGGGGTTGTAGGATAATGAACCAATGCTTTTGTTCTTGCAATATTCGCCACTTCTTCAGAACAATTCTTCCCATTAATCAGATACACCGCGTAGGTATCTTTCGTATCACGGGATGGACACCGGCAAAACCTAGTACCTACTGAGTAGGTGTTGTTTGATTTTCTATCCTGCCATGGCATGGTAAGCGTGAGGACATGTTTATTATACTCTCGAGGCAATTGTTGCAATGAAATAGGCTGAGGAATATGGGTAAGATCGATTGTTTGTGCAAGCTTCTTTAAAGGAACAAGATGCTCTTTCAGCATCCAAAAATTACTTCGTTTCTTAGTATGCTTATCAAGATAGTAAAAATTTGATGCAACGCATTCAACCTCAGCAAGAGATGGATCTGAAACTATGATAACTGTTTCATTAAATTTAAGCTGATGCACCCGCAAGCACGAATCATGCCCTTTATCCGGAGCAAAAGGAAAATCATATTTTTGTACAACCGGTTCTTTACCCTTACAGAGTGAACTTGCCGCTAAATCGACAACAGGTACTGCCACAAGTGCAGGTATACCCCGCGGTGATTGTGCATAAAGAAACAACGGGGCGTATAAAAGAGCTGCTGTAATAACTAATCGCGTGACATATACCATCGATATACCTATTTATTAGAAACTTAACTATACTGCAGATAGGCAAGATTAGCAAGAAGCCCATATCATGAGTATATTTCACTATGATAACTCAAGGTTGACTAATTATGAGACAGGGTATATAATTAAATAAAAAAATAAAATCTAATAGAATATTCGAAGGACCCAAAGATGAAACTGAGCATAGTATTAATAAGCTTAACTTTAGGCGCGGCTCATCTCAATGCGATGGAAGTCAGCGATATAGAAGCCTCAGTAAACCAAAATCCTACGGGTTTTACTGACCTACCAAATGATATGCAAAAAGAGCTTCTCACTCATATGGTGCCCGCTGCAGTAGATCAAGCACCAACTCTTATGCAGCTTTTTAAACGATTAGGTGAGCTACATTGTATCCATCCAATGTTTTCTAAAAATTATACAGCGATTCCATTGGAGGAAAAAAAATTCACAGAAGTCTTTGACAAGCATATCCCTTGGCTGCTTTATACCCTAAACACCAGAAGGGATGTGCATAGTATTTTGTTCGATCTCGTCAAAAAAATGAAAAATCGAGAAAAACCGCTCAATGCGGAAAAATCTACGGTAAAAGTTTTAAACATACCCCGAACTATGCAGCAATGGTTCATGGAAGATACTATTTTTCAAGACCTTTTAGTCCCTGCATTTCTTGACAACTGCCCACGCATTACCCGCCTTGCAGGGCGTTTTACTAATGATGGCGATTTTGCCCGCGCCTTCCTTAACGATGATTTTGTTAATAGCCTAAGAAATCCCGATAATCTCGCACTCTTACAAGAAGTAAGCGACGATCTCTTGGGTTTGACAGGGCACCTTACTCGTCTTTATGCTGCAAATGCAAACATAGAGTTACCTAAAAATGAAATCAAGCAAGAATTTGCACTTGAAAAATGCTACGAAAAAACACTGCGCGAGGGAGCCGCAGAGGTTATACCCCTTGGGTTACTTGGAAGAATACGAACTGAGCCTAACCTGTGCAAGAATATTGCGCAAGTTTTAGCTGCGGCAGAAGAGGGCGATCTGCAAAAAATTAACTTTCTCCTTGCAGAGCATTTTGCAAACAAGCGTACTGCATCGGTGATAGATACAGCAATCCTATTCGCTGCACTACAAGGGCACACAAAGCTTGTTGAAGAATTGCTCTCTTTACAGCCTTCGCCCATAATCATTACTACACTCCTTTGCCATGCTGCACTTGAAGACAACAAGGATTTAGCAAAGGTCATTTTGCCTGCATTTAAGCTTAGCTCCGCTCGCGAAAAAATATGTATAATGACCGCCGGTCAATTCTCCCTAGCTACTCCTATTGTGCTGGATGAATTTTGGAAGGAGTTTTTTAGAGAAATGTACCGCTCTACCGAATATCCCAATTCACGCTGGTTCATAGATTTCATCGCTGCCTGCGAAGCGGGTGCTATTGGGGACATAAAAATGCTCGCTGCTCAGCATCTGAACTATTTCGGAGCTTGTAACATCATCCCTACCCTTCTTGCTCTAAGAATTGGCAATGTTCAGGCATTTCAGGAAACGGTAACTTTAAGTGTACAAGCTTTAGAAAAGCAAAATCCCATTTTAGGAAAAGGTCTTATGAAGTACATTGCTCGTATGGCCATGGATTATAATCAAAACGAGATGTTTTCTTTGGCGAGAGACGCAGAGGATAAATTGGATTCATCTTTTTAAGTATTCAGCTTTTAATGTAGCTGTGTAGAGGCCAAATCATTAAACAGAGCATACTATTACTAAGCTTGGTAGCTATTGCAGCCCATCTCAATACAATGGAAGTGAGTAATGCCCAAACCATCTGCGCAGTTCAAAACCCTACGGGTTTTATTGAGTGGCAACGTTCAGGCATTTCAGGAAACGTTAACTCTAAGTGTAGATTCTTTAGAAAAACTAGATCCCTTTGCAGGAAAGCGACTAATGAAATTCTGTTCCCGCATTGCCAGGGATCATTCACAAGGAGAGATGTGGTCTTTTGCAATACAAGCAGAGATAAGATTAGAAAAGTTAGCTTACACATAGAGGTTACCGATTTGACCTTGCAAGACCGCACTTGCTATAACGAAAAACAAACGTAGTGCGCATTTTAGTCGCGGTCTCTTCAGATGAAACATGCTCTACATATCTTTTTAAAACTCTTCAAAAAACCACTGGAATCATGCAATATTAGAATAAGAATTTTTCGATAATCAAGGATTTCTCGTGAACACGATTCTTTATTATGCAATAACTATCGGCGCCTTCCTGATCGCTCTGACGTTCCATGAATTCTGTCATGCCTTGACGGCGTATCTGTTAGGAGATAATACCGCCAAACGATTAGGAAGGCTCACCCTTAATCCCCTTGCCCATATTGATCCACTTGGGCTTCTCTTTCTCATACTTGTGCGATTTGGTTGGGCCAAGCCTGTACCCTTTGATCCACGCAATTTCTCACATCCTCGTCTTTATTCCATCTTAGTGGGATTTGCCGGACCGCTTTCCAATTTTTTCCTTGCTCTTTTGTTTTTATATGCGGTGCATTATACCCCCGCCACAGCAGCTACTCAATCTTTTTTGCTTCCTTTTTTTCAAACATCGGTTTGGATCAATGTGATGCTCGGCGTTTTTAATCTTATTCCCATTCCACCTCTCGACGGGAGCCACACACTCGCAGCCTTGCTCCCAGAATCATGGCAAGGGACTTATAGAAAGTTTGCTCAATTGGGCTTCTTTCTGCTTATCATACTTCTTATGATTCCTGCAATACAGAAGGCCTTCTTGGCCACCATAATAATTACTATAGGGCTTCTGGACCACTTTCTCGTTTTTTAGAATGTATGAACTATTTCTAGTGAGTCCCTACATAATGTATGAACTATTGTTTTTGAGTGAACCACTCCTTTATACTAGAAGAAAATAAGGAGGCACCCTATGAAACAAAGTATCATAACTATTCTTGCAATTTCCAGCATGACTATCTGCCAACAAATCCAGTTCAAACCGAGCCGCTATGAACACTTCATACAGCAAACCATTGCAGGACTTGAGGCAAAAAAAACAACGCCCGAAAAAAAAATAAATAAAAGCCAGGATCGATTAGCTGCAGCGCTTAAAAAAAAGTCTGCTGGAATAACGAAGGCTCAATCAAATCAGTACAATACCATCATTGATGCAAGCCAAACATTTATTGAAGGCCTTAACGAAGCTCATCAACACGTGATTGATCAGTTGAAGACTGCGCGCGGAGAAAGTATGGATATTGCACGACATCCCATAACAACAGCGCAAGATGAAGCACAACGCATCCGTAGAGCACAATTAACCTTCAGCGTCGCTGATCTTCAAGCACAAATAAAAGAATCGAAACGGGCACAAGCTCTTCTTGAAAAGCAAAAAGGAAGAAAGAATCCAGCTGAACTTTCAACGCTCAATACCTTGCTGCACAACTGGGCTAATAAAAGAGAAGGTCTTGAAGCCAAATTGCGCAGTGAGCAAGCAGCGTTAGCAGCGGTGAAGTAATCACTCTGCAATATTTTTGATTGCTTCTTGTTTCTCCGGAGCAAGATCTTGAAGCTCCAGATTAAGAAAATAGCTTAAAAAGGTTCTAATTAAAACAAGCGCTGCAAGCATACCAATATCATAAAAAGTTGGTCTAATGACTGATTCGATGATATCTGCCGCCACGAAAAATTCTAGACCTAGGATTATCGCATACCCAAGCTCTAATCGTATACGATTAATATCAATCGGCATGCCTAAAAGCCCTTTTATATAAAGGTAAAATGCTTTGGCTACTCCATAGGCAATGACCAAAATGCCCGCAAGAGAAATTAGCGTGTCTATTATCAGAAGAACATGTTCATAAAGATGAGTCATGAAGGCCTTTCTTGTGACGTGATGTGTCTGGCACGATGTACCCTTGTATCTACCTTAATGGCAATCACCAATTCTGTCAATTATGAGAGCGAATAGATCCCGTTATACTGTCTGATAAACCCCTCAGATTCAAGATCGCACAAAAGTGAGATTATTTTCTCTGGGCTACGTTCAATTCCTTCTATGAAACTATCTGCAGCCAAACGAGGTGTTTCTACCAACATCTTAAGAATGCGACCTCGTACTTGCCTATCTGATCCTTCAAAGCGGCTCTGCACAGCATAATGCGCGCTTTTTCTGCTCGGATTTTTGTGCGTTTTCTTGAGCATGACGCCGTAATCCATTAATGCATAATACCAATTACGTGAATCCTTACTATCAAGGGTAGCTTCAACGAGCGGCAGTATTTCTTTATCGTGCACTACGGCACCAGCTGGGAAAAAACAGTGAATGAATACGGTTCGAATATTTGTCTCAATAAACAACGTCGGTTTATTAAAGGCAAATGCGCAAATTGATGCAGCCGTTGCAGGTCCTATGCCTTTAAATGTTTCTAGTATGGCAGGCTGTGCGGGAACGCTACCTTCATATTCGTGCAACACCCGTTGCGCAAAACTATGTAAAGCTAGTGCCCGTCGATTATACCCAAGTCCTTGCCATACCGTTATCACTTCAGCTAAAGGAGCTTGTGCAAGTACCGCTATATTGGGAAATTCCCGAATAAACTGCTCATATTTTTCTTTAACGCGATCAGTTTGCGTTTGCTGCAGCATAATTTCCGAAACAACGACAAAATAAGGATCATCTACATGTCGCCATGCGAAGGACCGCTTATTTTCTCTATAATAATCATAAATGGCCGTTTTAAAAGAGGCTCTCCCTTGCGAGGTATTTACAAACAGTGGTGAAGAAGACTTTGAGAGAACTGAATGCATGTAATAGCCCTTTCTTTCAGAAGAGTATAGCAGTTATACCATAAAAATCCAGCAAATTTTGTAGTTGCAAAAAAATTAATTTTGAAGTATGCTGAGATAATAAGTTAAAAGCACAAGTTGAATCTTAGACAGCCAGCGGTGAATCATGAAAAAAATCGTTATCATAAGTGCACTGTTAATTCATTATTTCTCTTTCATCCAATCGGCAGAGTTGTCAACCACTCAAAATCCATCAGAGAGCATCCTTGTTTCAGATGACCCCGCCCTCCCGGAGGAAATGCTGCGTCTTATACTTTATTACTCCTTAGAATCAGAAGGATATATCAATTTTACCAATGTAATTAAAAGAGCAGCTAATCTCATGCTAAAGTTCACCAACAAAAAAATAGCACATATCATACTTGATGAATTGTATAATCTCTATAAAGCTGCTCACGAGGAATGCCCGCGTCTTATTCTTGCTGCCGAGCTGAGTTCCTTTCCTATAATAGGCGAGTGGATACGTGAATACCCGGACATTCAAAAAGAAGTAAACCTGGAAAGCTTTGAAACAACGCCTCTTATTTCAGCAGCTTGTAGAGGCTCGCTTGATGCCATAGAATCCCTTTTGGAGAATGGCGCTGATATGCACAAAACAACAACGGCTGAGGGTTGGAATGCTTTGATGTATACCGCCTATTATAATAATGTCTCTTCACTCACATTTCTGCTCAATAAAAAAATGAATATTAACGATGTGGATAAGCAAGGAAGAACAGCTCTGCATATTGCAAGTGAGGAGGGTTCCCATGGCGCCGCTCGCTATTTACTTTCGCGAAACGCTCTCACGGACCTCAATGAAAAAGCTCAGAGTGGAACTCCGCTTTTAGCAGCCATTGCTCAATGTGATGCGGTTATGGTCGACTTACTACTACAACATGGTGCCGATCCCAATGTAATGCTTCAAAGTCGCTTGCCCGCGTTAAATGTTGCTCTCAAAAATTTCGACCCGATACTAGTGGAAAGTTTAGTTGAACAGCTTGCCGAGAAAAAAG
>PRDV01000068.1 GCA_003174035.1 Candidatus Babelota bacterium | reverse complement strand
ATGCAACGTGGGAAAAATAGAATATAATTGCCCACTTACAGTGATCTAAAGCAAGCTTTTTGCGAAGATTTCTACCCGTCAGCGTGCCATATCCACCACTTCTTCACCATTTCAATTTGCAAAAATTTGTGCTATAATTAAGATAGAATTATAACATTATAGAGCAATCACAGGTTTACCATGTTCAATCTACGAAATATATCCCTACTCTTTTTAGCCTTTTCTTTTTTAGATAGTAGCGCAAACCATACAACAGTAAGGCCTGATATTAAAGACCCAAAAAGCAAGTTCTATAGCTATCAAGGAGAGGTGTTTGCTGCACTCCAAATCCCAAGCAATATTAAAGCAAAGATCGCAAGCATTCAAGAACAAATCTTGCGATGCCTCGGAAAGGATAAGCAAGGCAAGCAGAAGTTTACACCCGCCGATTCTTCTAATCTCCATATCACTCTCCAACTTATTTCACCCGTAACTACACATGCCCATTTCACAAATATTCATATGTGTTGCGCGCTACTGCTCTCAACCATAAGCCGTGGAACTTAGCGAAGCACATGAAAAATGTGCACCTATCAATCAGTGGCAAGGGAATCGTAAAATTGGTAATTCCGCACTCAGATCTTTTAACGAATTTAGCAACGGATATTCGCGGATCACTCACCAGAGCTGGCATCCATCATTCCCCTCGATTTGATTTTCCTGATGCTGCCCATATTACGATTGGTCGAGTTGATCCTAAGAAAGCACATAAGTTAAATGCCAAATTAAACCAATGCATTCATGCGAAACAAATCACCGTCCATGAAACCATGAAAACTAAAGAATTTCCGGTTAATGAATTTGTCTTACTCAAATCTAACAGGCCTGCTGCTACAAGAAAGTATGCCTTCTTAAGCGCCTACAGCCTCTAAAACTTCCTGCAGGGCCGATTCATTCTCGGGCCCCCTGCAAACTCTTCGACACATATTATTCATTAACTTTTTTAACTCTCAGTGTAATCATCTTGGCGTCTCTGTTTAAGAACATCTGGCCAAATCCATAAAAAAATTACCCTATTGAAAATATTTGACTTATCTAAAAAAATAGGCTAGATTATAGTGTGTTAATATCTCAAACTCTTATTACAGGAGACACTATGTTTAATTCTAAACGAATACCTAGATGGCATTCACACAAACCTAGCGCATCATTTCATTCCCTATCTCTGATCTCTTCAGTGATTAATGTGGTCATTATTCTGGTGACCCTGTAATTTTCCCTCGTTATTTTCGGTAATTATATTTTTTAGGTAGTAACTGTTTTGTCCGCAAAGTTTTTTTCTGCCAAAAAAACACATTTTTATGTATTTTTATTAGAAGGATTCCTATGAAAGGTATACTCATATTGTGCCTTGCTGTTTCTGTACAAGCATGTGCAATGGAAAAAATAGAGACCCCTAAACGAAAAAGCTCATTTATAGAAGAACTCGTAAATGGAGGATTTGCCGGTTGTTTAGAAGTACTTATAAATAACCCGTTGATCGTGGTAAAAAATGATCTGATAGTACCTCAAGTTAAAAAAACTGAGGCTATCACTCAACCCAAGTCATTTACTGACATGATGAAGGTCTTCGTATATAAATATTACAAAGGCTGTGGCACTGGCATGGCGAGCATGATCCCCATAACTGCCTTTCAAAATAGTATGGCACTCGTATTAGCACAACAGTATGGCAGTGAGAAGACTCTGACTCAGGAAGCTTCTGCTGCTATGCAAGCAGGAACGCTTTCTGCGTTATTGAGTAGCCCTGCGGACCTTTTGGTATTGCAGCGCCAAAATGCACGGTTTGCGACCGAATTCCTCTTTGAAACAGTAAAACGAGTATGGTCAGAAAAAGGCCTTCGTACCTTCTACCGAGGGATAACGGCAACTGGACTACGAGATGGTTGCTTTACGGTAGCTTACAAAAGTGGCGGCAAACTTTTGCAGGAACAGGTGCCATTAAAGTCAGGAAGTGAAAAGGTTGACGGACTGATCGCATCATTATTAGTTGCTGTTTTAGCCTCAGTTGGCTCACAGCCTTTAGATGTTATAAGTGCAAAAATGAAAGCGGATCTTTCAGGACAAACGTTTAAATCATTTTTTTCATCAATCTACACGATCCAGCAAACGGAAGGATATGCATCATTCATGAAAGGTTGTTCAGCACGAACTGCGCGAATTGTACTTGCGGTTCCCTTGCTCAACTATTTAACGGCAAATAAAGCCGGAATGAGCTTGGTTAACACCACAAAAGCCGTTTTTGAGGAATAATAGGCATTAGAGAGCGGTTAGTCCATTTGGCAAGCCGCTCTCTAACAAGATAAACTGAACGGAAATACCTCGCAACTCATGGCTAGACAAATTCCCGCGTCAAAGAACCTAACTCGTGGCAAAAAAAGAGTAAACTGTATTTAGTATAAGGAGATACTATGTCTGATATCTATAAGCAATCATCCTCAGTACAAAAAGTACGAGCAGCACTCATTGAAAAGGAAGTCCCGGAGGCGGCTGAAAGGATAATTTCCTTACCAGAATCTTCTCCAACTGCAGTAGCAGCCGCACGACAAATTGCCTGTGAGGTCGGAGCAATCGTCAATAGCCTCATTTTTGAAGCCAATGGTAATCCCGTGCTCATCCTAACGAGTGGAGCTCATAGAGTGAACACGAGCCATGTGGCTAACCTTCTTGGCGTTGCCAGTTTAACAAGAGCAACGCCTGAATTTGTAAAGGAAAAAACAGGACAAGTGATCGGAGGGGTAGCGCCGGTTGGGCATCCCGAACCAATAGCTACGTATATTGATCAAGAGCTAGCCAACTATCAAGAGATATGGGCAGCTGCCGGCCACCCCCATACCGTATTTCCCATTACATTTGAAAAACTCGTCGAGGTCACGGGAGCAAGTGTTATTCGTGTTAACTGAGACTTAGTTAGGTGGAGAAAGAGAACAGGGCCGATTTTTTATCGGCCCTGTAAAATCTCTCTTATCTATCATGTATAAAAACAACTGTCTATATCATATCCTCGTCCAGCTCTTCAAGCATCATCTGCTCGATTTCATAAGAATCCCGTGGAAGCTCTTCACTCATGCAAACAGCCCCATTCGCGGTTATCCAATAATTGTCTTCAATGCGAATTCCGATCTTTTCCTGAGCGATATAAATGCCTGGCTCTATGGTGATAACATCACCTTCTTTGAGTGGCTCTTTGTAATCACCCACATCATGCACATCAAGCCCTAGAAAGTGGCCTATACCATGCATGAAATACTGCTCATACCCCTGATCTTTTAAAAATTCTCGCGCTAAGTGCTGCAACGACATCTGCGGCTGATCTTTATTAACAAGCCAATAGCCTGGGCGAGCAATACTTGCGATATACTGTTGAGTATCTAATACCACATTATACACCTGCCTTTGCCGATCCGTGAATGTACCTGACACTGGGTACGTGCGGGTCAGATCGGCACAGTAATAATTGAGTTCTGCTCCAATATCAACCACCACGAGATCCCCTTTTCGCATTTGCCAGTCATTGCGAGTATAATGAAGTACCGTACTATTTTTACCACTTCCCACAATAGAAGGAAATGCAGGAGAACCCCCAGATTGCTTAAAGACAAATTCTATGCCTGCCTGCACAAAATATTCATACATTTCGGGCTCAATCATCGCAGCAGCGGCCTCGTGGGCAGCCATAGTACAATCAATAGCCTCATACATCAGTTCAAGCTCTGATTGTGATTTAGCACGACGCATATGAGCAACAAAAGGAGAGATATCTACCACCGCTTGTTTAAGCGCAGGCTTTTCAAGAAATAGGCGATCTAAAATAAGCGTTTGATCGATGCTGTTATCCGGTGGATAGATAGTAAAAATAACTTCACCCTGCTGTACTTTACGCTCGAGTTCCTCAAGAAGATAAGCATATTCAGCAGGCACGCAGGTAGCAGCCAAAGAATAGCCTTTACACGGATTACCTAAATGTCGCAACTCACGTATACCCCAATAATCAAGTTTTCGTGGATCAGCATCCACAACTGATGATGCCCATTGAGTACGCGCAGTACCATAATTGGGCACATGTAATACCGTTCCAATAACATCCACCGTTACCACTGCAGCAGGCTCTTCAAGACCCGTATAATAATAAAACGAACTATCTTGCCTAAAGGCATACCGTTCTGTTTCAAAGCCTGCAAGCAGCAGAAGCGTTCCTTTTTTGCCTGGATGTGCTTTTTTTATAGTCTCATAAAGATGATCACGTCGCTCGATAAAGGTCGTAAAGTTTTTTTGCATAGTGATACTCGTTAAAATGGCCGTCGTTCTGATAATGCTTTATAGATAGTTAAGCGATCCATCGCTTCTAAGGATGATCCTACAGGTAGCCCGCGGGCTAGGCATGAAATACGTACATTCTTGCCCTTTAATTTCATCGCTATATAGGAAGCAGTTGCTTCTCCCTCAGGTGTCTGATTAAAGGCAAATATAAGCTCTGAGCATCCTTTTTCAACGCGTGCAACAAGTTGCTTAATAGTTAATTCATCAGGTCCAATACCATCAAGTGGGCATAAAGCCCCACCAAGTACATGATATACACCCAAATAACCACCAGTTTTGTCAAGGGCAATAAGATCTCTCCAGTTTTCTACCACACAAATAACCTGTTTATCCCTTTTAGGGGCAGTGCAATAGGAACAACCTTTATCCTTTTCTTTCCAGCTATAGCATTCAGTACATTTCTCAACGTACTGCTTAAGATTCATGAGCACCCGGCAAAACTGCTCTGTTGCTTGCTCATCAAGATCCAGAAAATGCTGCGCCACCACAAAGAGGTTTTTGGATGCAAGATAAGGCACTCGCTGCAACTGCTTTAATAAAGCAAGGAGTGAGGGACTCTGTTCAATCATAGTTTAAAGGCCTTTTGCAATGCTGTTTGTGCAAGACCTAACAAGGTACTCACACTAATAAAGAGTGTCAAGCCAGCTGAAAGGTTTGCGGTGATTGCCGCAATGATAATCGCTAACAATACATTAGCAACGCGCTGACGAGGATCACCTGATTGAGCCATCTGAACAATCATCCCTGCAGCTACAAGCGCCGGGAAAATATAATAAGGATCGCGCGCTGATAAGTCAGGAACCCATAAGAAAGGCGCCTTATAGAGCTCTATGGCATTGGTAAGCACCCGCTGCAATCCGATAAACACGGGAATTTGCAGTAAGAGCGGCAAGCAGCCCAGAAGTCCGGGCAGCCCATGCTTTCGGGCAAACTCCGCCTTCTCTCGTGCCAGCAGTTCAGGATCATGCTTATATTTCTGTTCAAGATACTGTAATTTTCGCTGAGCTTCCTGATGTTTCCGTTGACTCTGCTCTCCCTTAAGGGTAAAGGGCACCATAACCAAACGCACCAAAAGCGTAACGGCTATAATAGCAAGACCATAGTTCTTAAGAAGACCATAGAAGAAAATAAGCAACCACAAGAGCAACTTAGAAATCGGTGCAAACCAGCCGTAATCAAGAACTCCCTCAAGTCTGCTATCAACTGCGGAAAGCGCCTTCATTTCTTTAGGCCCTATATAGAAGGATACCTCCCAGCTTGTTTTCTCTTGTATCGCATTGCTTTGCAAAAATGACCGAGCAGTATCACCTTCTACCTTAAAATAAGCGCGTTGCGCGAACTGCTGCGGGTCTTTTACCAGCATATGCAAGAAGTAACGATCCTCAAGGCCAAAGAG
>PRDV01000070.1 GCA_003174035.1 Candidatus Babelota bacterium | reverse complement strand
CCTGAAGGCTGAAATGGCACATGATTCGCGGGTCACGTTGTTAAGAATTGATCCTCTATTTGATTCGCCCCTTGCGAAATTAGATAAGGGATCTGGTGATACATTTGGTAAAATAAAAAGCATGTTTGCGCATGTTTTGGAATCCCATGCTCCATTACTCGCAAGTGTTATCCATGAATTGGAAAAAAGTTATCAAGGAAGCCATGTGGAAACACATGCCGTAACAGTTGGTGAGGAAAAATAATATGATTAGCCTTAGTAGACGTTTATTAGTACAGGAATTGGTGTTAATAGCGCTTGTAATTGGCGTGCAAGCCATGGATAAGGAACTCGTACAGGGTTCCGAGGAAAAAAAAGAGAGGATTGTTGAAAAGAAACAATCGGTAAAGAATGATGAGCTTGATACGGATGCCATAGTTGAGTATTTGCAGGCAGAAGGAAAATCTAAGACTGAAGCGGGGATCATTATAAGTGAGGCACTTAAACATATAAAAGAACAGGCGAAGAATTCATTTTATTTAGCCAATAGAGATCCTCAAGCATTCGCAAAAGGTGTTCTCTTAGTCCATAATGAATGTCTTAATTATTTTAAAGCAGGCAAAACATTTTTGGGGCCGCGTGTTTTTCTCGCATGCGCATTGAGTGATCATCTTACCCTTACTGAAGTCGAGCTAACTTTGAAAGATATTTTTTCAATCTGGGACGTTGGTTGGCAAAATCGGTTTTTGATTAAGCTTGATTTGTATAGAGTAGTGTTTGATGAAAATGATAAGCGTTTTGTTCTTCAAAGTATTACTTCCTTGCCGCATCTTGAAGAGCTTACTATTGAGGAATCAGGCATAACCGACGATTTTTTTGAAGCAGCTGAGTTTGGTCGTTTAAAAAAACTAGCGATCTCTAAAAATGGCGTGACAGCGCGTGGGGCGCATTACCTGCTCCAGTTTAAGAAATTGGAAGCGCTTAATCTTTATAAAAATCCTATTGGAGATGCTGGGGCGAGTATTATTGCCAAACATCCAAGTCTAAAAGAACTTTTTGTGCGACAGTGTGGAATAGGCGACGAGGGGGGCTGTGCGTTAGCAAAAAATAGCACTTTAACTGCGCTCAACTTGCGGGATAATAATCTCACCGCTGCGAGTATCATGCCCTTAGTAAAAATGCTTAAAATAAAAATCCTCGAGGTGGGTAAAAATCCAGGATGGACTCAGGAGGTGGAAGATCAATTGAATGCTCGTTTATCGCTTGCACAGAATGCACCGACGGTGTCGCGCGCCCTTATGAAATCGCTCGGAGTAATAAGAATATTATCGATTGATGGAGGTCAATTTGGTGGGTTACTACCTGCCCTACTTCTTCAAGCCCTCACTACGAGGCTGAAAGAAGCAGTTGGCATTTCAGGACAAAGTGATAGAGAGCTGCATTTAGAAGAACATTTTGATTGTATTGTTGGTTCTTCGCACGGAGCACTGATCGCGCTCCTTTTAACGTTTCCCTATGGTGAAGGACGCCATGTTACCTACACTCCTGAGCGTATAGTGGAGATTTTTACTGAAAATCGCTTTCAATCACTTTCTTTCCCTCATCGTTTGTTGCATGAAGGTGCATTACCTTCATCCCGCGTAGCTCTTATGGGAAAACTTTTTCGATCAGCACAACTCGCACAAGCCGTATGTAGATGTTTGGTGATCGCGCTCGATGCAAATACAGAAAAGGTATTTACCTTTGATAGTGAACAGGCGAAAAAAGATGCGATGCCCAATTTTAGTATGCAGGATGTAGCGCTTGCAGTTACGGCAGCAGAAGCTCCTATTACTGTCAAAAGTGATAAAAATGATAGTCATACATTTGTTGATGGAATACTCTATGCACCCAATCCTGCATTACTCGCTTTAAAAAGAGCAAAAATTGAAAGTCCCCAAGCCAAAGAGTACTGCATTATTTCATTGGGGGCCGGAAGTTATGCAACTTCTAAAAAGGACGATCAAGAAATGATGCTATGGCTCAAAAATCGGTATATTGATCAAATACTCGACTGCGAAGTAAGCGAAGATCCTCGGGTAAAATATATCAGAATTCAGCCGGCTATTGATGTGAAAAAAGACAAAAGTGAAAAGATTGCCCAGGCAGTTCAAAAAGCGCTTTCTCAGGAGCCCGATGCACTCGAGGCTGCTGTTGGAGAACTCCTGAAGGATTTTACCAAAAAATAGACATTGGCTGCTAGTGAATGGTTGAAAGTTGTGCTAGGAGCAGTGTCAATTGCAATGAGCCATCGCTAAGCGCAGAAGGAGCACCCGGTTTTGATGTTAATAGCTTGTGCGCATCGGCTAACAAGCTTAACCTCGTGGGATCTTTTTTTTCGAGATCGAATCCTGTTAAAAGATGGGTGAATTGATTAATAGTTCTTGTGCTTACCATGTTTTCGATGCTTTTACATTCCGGGCGTGTAAGCAGCATTTTCAGCATCTGCAAATCACTGTCGTTTATGGCGCGCAATAACGCCCAATCTAACGGCGTACGCATCTCGAGGATTTTTACACTTCCGTCACTGAGCCCTGTCGCCAGCCATGCGCTATCGGGACTCCAAGCGAGCGATATAATGCTATCCGTAGAAGAAAGTGGTGAAACGACAGCATAACTATCAGTAACCCATAAGTAAGCGGCCCCCTTGGTATCAAGGATGGCTATTTTAGAGCCATCAGGAGCCCAGGTGACGTCTTTAACCGCCGCCGGCAACCGTTTTTGAGCAATCAATTTTTGCTTACTGAGATTCCATACCTCAACAATCCCGTCAACAGATCCTATTGCCAGGTGGCAATTGTCAGGATGCCACGCAACTTGCTGTATGCGTTGAGTATGGATAATGGTGAAAAGAATACTCCGCGTAACTATTTCCCAAATCTGTATCGTACTATCGATATAAGAGACTGCGACTTTTGAACCATCGGGACTCCAAGAAAGGGAGCAGATTTTTTCACGTTGCGGCGTTATGAGAGGGTCCTGATCAAGTATGCCCAGGATTTCCACTGCTCCTTCCTTATCACCAATGGCTAGTGTGCTATCAACAGGGTTGAAAGCAATTTTCTCAATAGCATGCTCATAAGAAAGGGTTGCCAGATATTTTAGCTCTCGCGTATCCCAGATTTGGCAGGTTCCGTCATTGCTTGCAGTTGCTAGTTTTACACCTTCTGCATTCCAGCTAACCACATTGACGCTGTCAAGATGATATACCGTTAGCGGATGCCTTTTATTGGTTATATCCCAGACCTGAGCCGTTGAATCCTTGCTTCCTGTTGCTAGTAGGTTACCATCAGGGCTCCAGCAAAGTGAGCAAATTTCATCCTTATGCGCAATGGTACAGAGGGAGTTCTGCTTTATTACATCCCAGACCGTCGCTGTATGATCAGTGCAGATGGTTGCTAATTTTGTGCTATCTTTATTCCATGCTAGGGCTCGAATCGGAGCTGCATGGTTTAAAGTATACACGTGGAGCGGCAAGCATTCTTTTAATGCATTCAGTTGTACATTGTTTGGCATCATATCGAGTGCCAGGATAGCATGTTCGATGAGATTGTTTTTAATGGCATAATGAAATATTGCCAACGGATCTTGTGCAGCCTCTTTGTCAACCAATAATGAGGAGCCTCTTTGAGGAAGTGAAGGAGTAGCAGAATCCTGTATGCGTGGCGAGCGATACTCAGCATCATTTTTACCGAACGCTGCTTGTACCCTTGTTGACTTGGTAGGTGTATCAAGCTGAGGGCAATGTTTCGTATCCATAGTAGTTAATTGTGGGGCAATGAGATGGATTTTTCTCAAATTAACACATTCGGTGAGTTCGAGCGATTCGAGGGAGTTGAATCTTAAGACATGCTCCTCTGTTCCGAGCGACTCAAGTTGCTTCCACCCCTTAAGATGTAACCTTTTTAGCTTGGGCGCTTTCTGAGCAAGAAATTTGATACTATCGATGCTTAGTTGTGAGCAGCCATTAAGATTGATCGATTCGAGAATTGATACATTAATTTCTTGAAAAGTAGTGTCGGGGATCATGCAGTCCTGTAGATTGAGTTCAGTGACAGGCCTTTGCGCTATTACCTTAATTAATTCTGCATATCTCTTCAGATCAGTGGTTCTAACTTGTAGGGCTGACAGAAGAAGTATGGTAACCCCAGCACTGTCTTTCAAAAACTTAGTATCCGCAAACAACGTTTGGAAAATAGCAGGATCGGCTTGCGCAAAGGCGGTAGCCCAGTCTAGTATCGATTGAGAAGGAGGTTTTTCGCTGCTGAGTGTTACAAAATGGCGTCCATCAGAGGACCAAGCCTCTCTGTTAGAAGGCGCATCGATGGTTGAAAGTAGTTTATGTTCTTGCACGTCCCAGATCATTGTTTTTTCAGGAGTGTTGGTGATGAGGTGAGAACCATCACCAGCCCAGGTAATAAAGTTGCCTGAATATATATCGGGCTCATAGGAAGCCCAGTGATGTGAGAAAAGGGCTTGCACATTTTCAATGGCATACAGGTATGTTGCATTATAAGCACTTGCAATAGCCAAATATGAGCTGTCGGGACTCCAGTTGATACTCACAACTTCTTCTAAAGTGAGCGTAATAAAAACAGTGTTGTTTCTATGAACATCATATACCTCCAAAAAGCGATCGGTTGCAAAAGCAAGTTTTGAGCCATTGGGACTCCAGGCAATAAAGCGCAGATTCACTGCATCAAGTTTTAATATTCGAACACTCTTGCTGGTTTCGCAGTTTATGATATACACTGAGTTTACAGTAGCTATTCCCAGACGTGAGCTGTCGGGACTCCAGCAGACATCAAAAATGGTGCCAAAAGCATCCAATGATTTTAGTTTTCCTGATGATAGATTTTTGATTTGAACCGTTCCATCGTGGTTTGAGATTGCTACCTTGTTGTCGTCAGGACTCCAGATGAGTTGTTTGACGTCCGTTGCGTATCTCATTGTACTAATTTTCTTGTTTCGGTAAGTATCATAAACAAAGACAGTATTGTCTTTATCAACAAAGGCCAATTTCGAACCATCTGTGCTCAAAGCCAGTCTGGTGATCGACGACTCGTGCGGGATTTTTAGCAGTTGCTTTCCGTGATTAACGTCCCATATTGTTATTGATGCTTCTTTTGTATCCATCGCAGCCAGTGCTAGCTTTTTCCCATCGGGGCACCAGGCAATTTTTCTGTTAGCAAGTACAGAAGGTTGCGTACTTACTTTCAAAAGATCGTTACTATTCATAATCAGTGAGCGTACAACGTCTACGTTGTTCTGAGAAATAGCCTGATAGAGTAAATCTGCTTCAGTCTGTTCATCATACGGATTAAAGGGGATTGGTTTTTTAAAATCTCGATATAAGAGGAGAGAGTGTTTCGGTAAAGAATCTATAAGAGTACCCTCGAACTCGAATTTCTTTAACGCTGGGCTAGTAATAGCAAAATTCTCTTTACTCATCAGGCTGCAGTTATTAATATTAATATAACATAAGTTGGGTGCTTCCAGGTAAATTTTTTTCAACTTCTGGCATCCTGATAGATTGAGGCTGACGATACTTGGTAATGAAAGAGATTTCTTTCGAGAGCCCACATTTTTAAGTTGTCCTAATCCTGCTAAATTCATTTCTGTAAGCAGAGGTGCATGCTGAGCCAAAAATTCGATGCTTGCGTGGGAGATTTTAGGACAACCCCGTAGGTCAATAATTTTGAGATGTTCGAGCGTCATTTTTTGTAATATATCATCCGTTAATACTTCGCAATGAGCAAAATAAAGTTGGGATAAGTTTTTTCGTTGTTGAACTGCTTTTAGTACTGCCATTTGTTCGCTTGGGCTGAGCTTCTTGAAATTGATACTCTGCAATAGACCGCTCCAACTTGTACTAAGGTGAAGACTTTTAGCGTCGAGCTTGCCGAGATTTGTGCAGAGAGATTTAAAGGTTTTTGATTTTAACTCTTCACGTATACTAGTAAGCTCTGAAAGCGCTTGTAAAGGACTGTATTCTTTGCGCTCAATCTGTTCTGCAATGGTCTCTTGAATGGGGATGTTCATCGACTGTAAAATCATGCCGCTGTCGGTGACCGTTGTGTGTCCTCCTGAGCTATTCTGCCGATAAAATGGAGCGTCAACACGCTTAAAGCGTTCGAAACAATCGATTTCTTCATAAAGGAATTCTTTGTAGCGCTTTGCAAGACGGGGCTCTAATTTAGCAAGCAGCTCTATATGAGAAATATCAGGATGAGCAGAAAGAATGTCTTTCATAAGAATAAATTTTTCATAGAGGTGAGCTATATGGCCTTCTTTAAAGGGAATGCCGATGAAACAGTCTTGCTCTTTAAAGTTACTCCATTGTTCTTGGGGTGTAAAAAGACCCGCATAGCTAAAATGAAGTTCTTTACAGGTACGAAGCCATTGTTCAAGAAAGTGATCTATATCAAGATCTAACAAAAGAGATCGGATTTCGCTATGAACAGGATTTTTCATTTGATCGAGGCAGTAGAGCACCGTTTTCACCTGGACAACAGTTTTTGAGCCTCTATCAGGTTTTTCTTTGACTACGGCTGGTACAAATGCATGATCGTTGTCTACGCATACCAATCTGAATGTGCCCTGCTGAGTGGGATGTGCTTCAACGAGATAATTATCAGGTTTTCCGTCTTCTGGGTTAATGAGCATTGCTGCGATGATTAAACCAGAAAGATCACGCTCATCAAGCTTTTTTAATTCTGTGGGGTTCTGTCTCATGATATCAATGAGCGGTTTTCCTTTTATTCCTTGCGAAAGCAAAATTGGTATATCTCCAAGCCTAATTAGTTCGGTAAAGGGGGCACCATAACCTATGAGCTTTCGGGTAAACGCTCCGACTGACTCCTCGACTCCTGGAAGTTCCGGGTAAATCTTAAAGTAAATCTCTTGCCGGAAGGGTTGATCACCAATAGCACGGGCAACGATATGGTTTCCATGTTGTGCATAAGACTTAAATCCGTCATTTTCCACAACTTGATCCTTAATGGGTGTGCGCAATACCCGTTTTAGATAATGTGTTGTGCTCACAGCGGGGCCATCACCAGTGGGTGGGAACATGAGTTCAAAACTAGCCTGCCATGCCAGCTCTTGATTTCGTGAAATAAGCTTCAGACAACTATTTTGAAGGCCGTGATTTCTCAGATATTTTTGAAAAAATTTAGATGCGATAGTGGTACTGCATTGGCTTGCGCCTGCATCAATAAGCAGCTTAAATGCCACGATATTGTTCTTCTCCATTGAGATATCGAGCGGAGTTATTTTCTTAACATCTTGGCTATTAATCAAAGATTTTGTTAAGAATAACTGAATGACCTCAATCGGGTGGTCACATTCTAGGGCAACATGGAGCAACGTAGATTCCTGATCATTGGTTGTTTCACGATCAATGCCCAAGGTGAGTATAAAAGAGATGACGTGATGTGAGGCATGTTCTTTTAAAAGCTGAAACAGGAGCTTCTCTTTATACCAACTTGGGTGTAAGGCGGATGGGTCAACTATACCTGAAAAGTGGTTAAGAATGGTTTGTATAAAAAGACCCTTCTGACGTACATGCTTCAGGTCGGTAAATTGCAAGATTCGGAGCAGAGCTTGCGTGATATTTTCCTCTTTTGTAGAGTATTTTGGGATCACAGAAGAGGCTCTATGAGGTTTCTTTACTACATCCTCGATGAATACTTGCTCATAGTTACTGTTGCAAATATGTCTAAAAATTCCAATGATGCCCTCATCCTGATGTCTTTTTTGGAGAGCATCATAAAAATCATATACCGTAGGAATAAGCTCTTTGAAAAGTTCCTTATGTGTTGCTTGCGGCTTGTTTTGAAGAAACTCTTGAATACATGAAAGTTTTTTTTGCAAGTTTTTTAGAACGGCTTCACTGAACATAAGGGGAAGAAGGAGTGATTGAGCATAATTTTCATGCGATAAATAAGGTATGAGCCCCTTTTTTGCATTGCTATACTGAGTGGTGGTCAGCGCATTATAGGACTGTTCTTGTTTATAAAGATGGGCGAGCCACTCGACGGTAACAACCAGTGGATCGAGCGCTAAGATTGTTTTTTTAGCAGCGGTACTTATTGGCTTGTCCATCAGGGGTAAGCAATACAATACGTTTTTAACTTCGATGCTATGTTTTTGATGCTCAGATACAAAAACCATCTCGGGCCCTAGGGCCATGTCATTATCAATTGCTACGATGGTATAAGGCTTTTTAGTGGTCCTAACCATAAAGTTGCCCGGCGTGCCATCTGAGGGATTGGTAAGGAGGCTAAACAAAACCTGCTCACTAAAGCTGTCTTTATCAATATCTTCATAGGACATACTGCCTTTTGCCACTAGCTCGATATATTCCTGCAGAGAGATACCATCAACGTGATCTGATGCTTGCACAACGTACTGATGGGTACCTAAAAGAAAATCTCCTTCGCTCAGAGGATTTTCATTGAAATATTCATCTGTTGTCTTACCACTGACAATTGCTAAACTATAGTTTGCACGAGTCGCAGATTTTTCTGCAGGTTCCTTTTTTTCTACATCATTAAGCAAGACAAGCACTGAAGATGAAAGCCCGTGGCCGAATAGTATTTGAGAAAGCCAATAAAGTGCTGCTTCTTTGCCAACCGCCAGCCCGTTAACGGCAGTATTTCCTTTAAAATGAATGCCGCCACTAGGGTCCTTCAAAAAGCTTACTGCATGGCTTCCCTCCTTATTTTTCTTTTTAAGGAATCCGTAAATATCCTTTGACAGTAGCGTATAAGCCATTTCTTGGCTAATGCGATAAGAAACAGGGTGCTCAGATCCAAGAGATTCTATAGTGAGAAGTGCCTTAGGATGGAGGTGTTGAGGTCGCTTCACACTTGGTGAGAAAAATGCATTGTAATAATCTTGGTAATGTTTTTCAAGAGGATTTAGGATATCTCTAACTCGATCAGACGTCTGATCGCATTGCTTGATATCCTCGATAAGCTTTGCTAAAGGTGCGAGCGCAATATGATCTTTAGAGAGCTGTGAAGTTGCTAATAAATCATCGCGGAAAGCTGTTTCGGTGCGAATGAGTAATTCTGGTTGAATAAATCGTTCTTTTAGTACCTGCAACTTCGGAAAAAGCCCGTGTTGCTTTGAAAGCAGAACATCTAGTGCATCGAGCGCTTGTTGAACTTCATTTAGTTGCCCCTGGGTGATTGCAACAATGCGGTCGAAAAGCATTTCTTTTTCTCGGAAGTTTAGTGGTTTTTCGGCTGCTTTAGTTTTTTCCATCGCTTCGACTGGCAAGTAGCTATAGATAGTCATCATAATGAGTATTTGGCGTAACTTCATGGCCTTTCCTTTCAACTGGGTTTGAAAAGTCTAATCCAAAATTGAGCGGATTGCCATCATTATTGCTTGTTCAAAAATCATTTCTACGGTATCTTAGCTAGCATGATATGCTGACATGGTATGTCTTATCGAATAAAGGATGTTATGATCAAAATTACCCGCGAAGATGTGCTCAAATTGGGCAAAATAGCGAATATAAGCATTACAGAGGAAGAGATTGCTCCCCTTATTGATAAACTGCAGGCAGTTCTCTCTTATGCTTCTAATTTAAAGAACGTTGCAGAAGCAGTTTCCTGTGAGCCACTCCCGCAGCAATCTAATGTTATGCGCGATGATGAGGTGGTTACCACACCTGCTGAGCCATTACTTGCACTTGCTCCTCAGCGTGAAGAGCATTTCTTTGTGGTACCTATGATTTTGAAACACTAAGGTTGAGTTATGAATGAATTTGCTTTTGCTTCTATTAAAACTATAAAAGATGCTCTCAATGCGGGTAAAGTCTCGGTAAAAGAGCTGGCCTCTTATTACCTACAACGATTTGAGAAACATGATGGTCAGTTAGGATCGGCGCTTGAGACTTTTAACCTAGACTCTCTCTCATTTCCTAAGTCTACGTCTGGACCCTTAGCGGGCATTCCGGGGATTCTTAAAGATAATATTTGTCAGAACGGGCGCATCACTTCATGTGGCTCAAAAATTCTAGAGCACTACAGAGCTCCCTATGACGCAACGGTTGTAACGCGACTTCATGAGTCAGGCTCTTTCTCACTAGGCCGTGCCAATTGTGATGAATTTGCCATGGGAAGTTCTACTGAAACTTCAGCATTTAAGAAGACCCATAATCCCTGGAATTATGACCGTGTTCCCGGTGGATCGAGCGGAGGCTCAGTAGCAGCTGTTGCTGCAGGACTGGTTCCCTTTGGTCTAGGCACAGAAACTGGAGGATCTGTTCGTCAACCTGCTGCCCTTTGTGGTATTGTTGGATTAAGACCTACCTATGGACTTATTTCTCGATATGGTATTGTAGCATATGGTTCGTCTCTTGATCAGGTGGGGATAGCAACCCGAACCGTGCACGATAATGCGCTGGTTCTTTCGGCCCTCGCAGGACATGATCCCCTTGATGCAACAACCTTGCCGGTTGAGCGGAGAGATTATACTTCTGGACTTAATGGTAAACTGCCAGAGGGTTTCACATTGGCTGTTGTAGAAAATGCTCTCGAGGTTGAAGGTTTCGATCCTGAAGTGTATACATTACTCAATGATGCCATAAAGGAATTTGAGCGTTTAGGGGCGCGGATAAAGCGGATTACTTTGCCTATGATGGAGCATTCTGCTGCGGTGTATTTCATGGTAAGTAGAGCTGAAGCCGCTTCTAATCTTGCTCGATTTGATGGTGTCCGTTATGGCTATCGAAGCCCGTCGTCGCAATCATTAACCGATATGTATACGAACACCCGTAATGAAGGGTTTGGCCTTGAAGTAAAATCGCGCATTCTTATCGGTAATTATGTGCTTTCGGTTGGCCATGCAGATGCCTTTTATAAGAGTGCGAAAGTAGTGCAAGGATGCATGCGTGATGAGTTTTTAGGAGCGCTTAAAGAGTGTAATGCCTTATTTATGCCAACAACAGCTGCTCCGGCATTTAAGTTTAATGCTTTTGGAGATAATCCGATACAGATGGATTTGCAGGACTATTTTACCGCTGCTGCAAATTTGACGGGACTTCCTGCTTTAGCTATTCCTTGTGGATTTACACGAGAAAAATTGCCTGTAGGATTCCAATTAATGGGCAGGGATCTTTCAGAGGCAGCGCTTTTTCAAGCGGGTTATGCATACGAACAAGCAACACCCTGGCATACACAGCATCCAGTGTTAAAGTGAGGCTTTTTGCTGTGGAATTGATGCGCGATAAGCATAGAGAAAAAATTAAGGAGCAGGAAGATATGATTCGCTTCCTTACCCAAAAATTAAATGAAAGCAGGGCATCAGGTTCAGTCTATTGCTATAAAAGCTTTGGAAACTGCTGGCGTAAGAACTATTATTACCACTGAGGAAACAAAAAAAACGGATAACAGATAACATCCTTGCGGATCGGCCCTACGTGTAACCCAAGGGAGCAGTGTGGAAGCAAATTTCAGAAAAAAGAGAAGGAATGCTATGAACTATGTGCGACAATTACCCATCATTGGCTGCTATTTTGCAATTATTGTACTTTCGTTTGGTTTGAGTATGCTGCTAGAAGCTGCAGAGTATACCCTATCAAAAGATTTGGTAGACGCTCAATTTATCGCTGGTGCCTTGCAATGTAAGCAGGAGGGAGATACCTATTTTAGTATACCTGCGCACCAGCAGGCGGCACCTCGCCAGAACGTTCTCGTGTACAAGGGAATTCCCAAGGTTTTGCCTTATGAGGTTGAGCTTTACGAAAAGGTCCTTGCCCGTATAGGTGACAAGGATGGGCGCGAAAAAATATCCCAAACCAATACATGGCCGTATCGAGTA
>PRDV01000078.1 GCA_003174035.1 Candidatus Babelota bacterium | reverse complement strand
TACATAATTCATAGTTTTATCCTCCATAGTATTATGTAATAGTGACATATTCCTCTTCATATCTTTTCACTTTTTGGTTAAAAAGTTTCAACATCTACTGTACAATGTACAGAATGTTTTTCTCTTGTCAATAGCTGAGGCTATTTTGTTTCAACTTTTCTTCCCTTAAGAGAGTAAGAATTTCAAACTCATAACCTTAGTATAGCATTCAAATTTTTATAAGCAAAACCCCCCCCTTAAGCTTAGTTGTTTTACTGATTAAATCGAATAAATGACTATAATTTGTTTTCATCAGCTTTGTTATCATTTTTAACCACGTTACTCTTTTTTAAGCCCTTCTTCTTCTCATCGAGCTCTTTTCTTTATACTAGATTTCTTTGCTAATTACAAGCACTTCTTACAATCTCTTGTATTCTTTTCTTAGATCTATCGTTACTTTATAAAAAGTTAAAGAAGGTTGTCAACAATTATTCATTATTTAAACAACCTTCGCTTAATATTCTAACGTATAGCTCAATTTACTGAACAGCTCTTACTTCAAGAACATCCGGTACTAACTCCTTGAGCCTCTCTTCTATACCCAATTTAAGAGTATACAAAGAAAGAGGACAGCTTGCACATGCGCCGTGAAGTCTTAAAGAAACGATACCATCTTTAAAATCCACGTACTCTATATCCCCACCATCCATCTGGATAGCGGGACGCATTTCCTGCAAGGCATCCTCTATCGCTTTCACTATACCCATTCTAATTTTGCAATCGTAGCAGTATCGCTTATGCGCTTACCTAAAGGAATAATACGCGTATACCCGCCTGGACGCTGTGTGTACCGTGGTGCTATTTCAGTAAATAATTTTACTAACACTTCTTCCTTATAAGGAAGCAATGCTTTTGCTCGACGGCGCGCATTGAAGGTATTGCCTTCCCGCGCTAACGTTACGAGCTTTTCCGCAAAGCGGCGCACTTCCTGTGCACGTGTTTTCGTGGTAACCAAATGACCGTACTCAATAAGCGTCATTACCTGATTACGTAACATTGCACGCCTATGATCTGGTGTCCTATTGAGCTTAGCTCTACCATTTTGATGTTTCATTATGATTCCCTGCCTTCAAGTAACCGTTTAATATCTGATTCTTTAATATGCATACCAAACGACAAGCCAAACGACTTCATCGCCTCTTTAACTTCATTTAATGACTTACGACCAAAATTCTTGATCCTTAGTCCCTCATCCTCTGAGAGATTCACTAAATCTATGATACGCTTAATACCTGCATTTATGAGACAGTTATGCGCACGTACTGACAATTCAAGTTCATCGATTGGCTTAAGGAGTAATTCAACAGGAACTCCTTTAAGCGGTGATTCTTCAAGCGAGAATGTTTCTTCTTCTTTTGGCTCTTGCGGAACCTGAGAAATATCGTTGAAAGGAATTTCAGCTGTAACCAAAAAGTGTTCAAGCTGCGTGCGAAGCACTGACACTGAATAGTTCAGCACGTCTATCGGCGTTTCAGAACCATCCGTCGTGATTGAAAGCAGCAACTTATCATAATCAATTTCCCGGCCAACACGAGTCTTTTCAACATCGAAGGTCACTTTGGTCACCGGTGAAAAGAGCGCATCTAGATAGATACGATTATCTTCCTGCAGCGCCTGCCCTATAGGCCATCGTGCCGGTTGATAGCCACGACCTGATTCAACGAAAAATTCTATATCAAGCAGGCCATTTTCAGCAACATGCGCAATGATATGATCCTTATTAACAATCTCAAGGTGTTCATCCGCAACAATATCAGAAGCTTTAGCTTCAGCTTCACCTTTTACCTTAAGCGTCATCTTTCCAGGTTCGCCAGTTTTATTGCTTACCACCAACTGTTTGATATTGAGAATCACTTGCATAGTATCCTCAACAACACCAGGAAGCGGCGCAAATTCATTGTTGACGCCCGCAATAATTGCAGAAGTCACCGCCGACCCTTCAACGCCCCCCAAAAGAACACGGCGCAATGCATTGCCCAACGTGATACCAAATCCAGGTTCAAGTGGCTGCGCAATAAGTTCAGCATACGTGGGACTAAGCGTTTCCTTATTCCAACTCAGTCGGGGAATGGTTAAAGGTTGATATTGTTTTTTAGACATAATTACTCCTTGCTTGATGCATGAACTTCAACTGTATAAGGTACTGCACACCGTTATTATTTAGAATACAACTCAACAATGAGATGCTCCTCAACGGGTGTTTGTATGTCAGTACGAACGGGAAGCCGTAAAATGCGCCCTTTGCGCTCTTTTTTATCAAGCTCGATCCATTCAGGCACTTTAATTTGGGTGTTTAAGCGTTTATCAATAACCGTTTCTAAGAATGACGCTTTTTGAGCCACTTGAGGAGCAAGAGAAATTTCGTCGCTTACAGCAACAAGTAATGAGGGCGAATAGGCTTTCTTCCCATTAACCAGCACATGCCCATGCACCACAATCTGACGAGCGGTTGCACGTGTTGACGCTAACTTAAGGCGAAACACCACATTATCAAGTCTCCGTTCAAGCAGGCTCAGCAAGGTTTCACCACTCGCTTCTTTACTGCGAATAGCGATATCAAAAAAACGGCGGAACTGCGCTTCACGCATCCCATACATTTCTTTTACTTTTTGTTTTTCTTCAAGCTGACGTCCATATTCCGTCAATTTACGCATACGCTTTTGCGGAGCACGTTCGCCACCTTTAGCTTGTTCTCCTCGCGCACCACCACGTTCTTGAGTACCAGGTCTTTTTTCCATAATTTTCACTTTCGTAAACAGTTGAACCTACACACGACGTTTCTTAGGAGCACGCGTACCATTATGCGGCAGCGGCGTCACATCTCTCAACACCGAGATGCTTAACCCCGATGACTGGAAAGCTCGTACTACCGAGTCTCTTCCTGCACCCGGTCCTTGCAAATTGACTTCGAGATTTCTAATCCCGATCGTTGCCATTTCCTTTGCAAGCGTTGATCCTATTTGTGATGCAGCAAAGGGCGTACCCTTACGGGCTCCTTTAAATCCTAGCTTGCCCGCACTTCCTCTTAAAAGCACATCACCTTCAAGGGTAGTAACCGAGACAAGCGTATTATTAAAAGATGATTTAATATGCGCAATTGCCGACTCTACGTGTCGTTTTGTTTTCTTCGTTTTCTTTTTGTAGGCCATCCTGTTTTTCCTCAGTTATTCTTATTTCTTCGTTACCTTACGCTTCAACGCCACCGCTGAACCAGCCTTACGAGGACCTTTACGTGTACGCGCATTGGTTTTGGTTCGCTGTCCTCGTACTGGTAATGATCTTTTATGACGGAGTCCTCTATAACTCCCAATATCTTGCAAGCGCTTGATATTAAGACGGACTTCTTTACGCAAGTCACCTTCAGCGGTATAATTGGCAGTAACTTCCCGTTGAATAGACGCAATTTCTTCGTCTGTAAGATCCTTCACGCGCTTATCAAAATTAATTTTTACCTTATGGAGAATATCGCGCGCCGTTTTTAAGCCGATACCATACACATAGGGCAAAGCATATTCAATACGTTTTGCAGTTGGGAGATTAACTCCCTCAATTCGTGCCATACTGTCCTCTTATCCTTGACGTTGTTTATGTCGAGGATTTTTTTTACATAAAATCCGTACGACACCTTCGCGATTGACCACACGGCAATCCCTACACATTTTTTTTACTGATGTTCTTACTTTCATAATGCACCCATCCTAACAGAGTCTGTTTAGTTTTTATACCGCAACACAATGCGGCCTCGTGTGAGGTCATAAGGTGACAGTTCAAGGGCAACCTTATCCCCCGGTAAAATACGTATATAGTTCATACGCATTTTGCCACTCACGTGGCCTAATACTATATGTCCGCCCTCTATTTCAACGCGAAACATAGCATTGGGTAAGGTCTCCTTGACGATACCATCTATTCTTATAACATCATCTTTTGCTTTCATACCTTATAATCTCGTTATAATTCTTGGCCCATGCTCCGTGACGATAACGGTATCTTCAACATGAGCAGCAAGGCTCTTATCAACTGTTTTTACTGTCCATCCATCATTAAGCACATAAATCCGATAGTCGCCCATTGTGATCATTGGCTCGATGGCAAATGCCATACCAGGCTTAATTACGGGCCCAGAATCAGGCGTACCATAATTTAAAATTTCAGGATCCTCATGCATTTTTTTTCCTATGCCATGTCCTGCAAATTCTCTCACCACTCCATACCCATGGCTCTCAACTTCCTTTTGGATAGTTGCTGAAAGCGTCGAGAGCCGCTCACCAGGACGGGCACAACTAATTCCTTTATCAAGGCTTGATTGTGCTATACGTATAAACTGAGCAACCTCTGGTTGGGGTGTCCCTAAATAAAAGCCTCGCTCCATATCAGCACAATAACCTTCATAAGAGGCACACACATCGATTTTTACTAAATCTCCTTGAGTAATTTTTACTCCCTCACGAGGCACACCATGCACTACCTCGTCATTTACTGAGATACAACTCACATGCTTATAGCTCAAATATCCTTTCATCGTCGATCTGAGCTTATGCGCTATCTGGTATTTTTCAATATAGGCATCAATAGAAAGCGTCGTCATACCAGGTTCAATCCATTCTCGTAAAAGCTCAAAAAGCTCAGCAAGCAGTTGACCTGCTGTGGCCATTTTATCTTGCGCAAAGGTATTTTTTATCGTAATCATATACCTACACGCCTACAATATCGACAAATTGAGCATATACATCCTCTAAATGAGCATCGGCTCCCAGGGTATGGACGTCATATCCCTTATCTTTAAAAAAATCGAGCATATTTTGCTCATGTTCATGGTAAACACGCAGCCGCTCATATATAGCAGTTTCCTCATCATCACTTCGACGCATGAGGGGATTCTCGCATTCATCACAGGCCATCGGATTGGTCGGCTGTAATGGCGAATGCTTATGCAATGAATATACTCGCTGGCATTCCTTATTTGTGCAAATAGAACGCGCGAGTAGGCGGTATACAACCTCCTCATCAGGCAATACTAGTTGAACAAATTTCATGTGCAACCCTCCCAACTGTTCAACAAAATCATGTAAAACAGTGGCTTGCGTCAATGTACGAGGGAACCCATCGAATATCACTGGAATTTCTCCTGTCTGCCGCTTATTGAGCCAGTCATGTACCATGTCAACAATAAGGCTATCCGCAATAAGTTTACCAGATTTTATAGCAAAATCTATCTGCTTACCAATCGCAGTCTGTTGAGCTATATGCTCCCTGCACAGATTACCTGTTGATAATTGCTGCCATCCAAGCCGCTTAATACATAATTGAGAAAGTGAACCCTTTCCAGATCCCGGAGGACCTAAAAAGATATAAATATCATTGTGCTTACTCACCGCACTACCTTGCTTTTCATTCTTCCAGAGGTTAAAAATGACCCATATTTATATTCAATAAGATACGATTCTATCTGCGCCGATGTTTCAAGTGCCACGCCCACCATAATGAGCAGTGAGGTACCACTGATAGCAAACGGCAAATTAAGAAGCGATCCGAGCAGATTTGGCGCTACTGCTAAAATACCCAAATAAATAGCACCCACTAATCCTATACGCGTCAATATATAATCAAAGAAATCAGCAGTTTGCTTGCCTGGACGAATACCAGGAATAAACCCACCACTCTTTTTAATATTATCTGCTAACTCCGTTGGATTGAAGGCGATAGCGGTATAGAAAAAGGTAAAAAAGATAATAAGCGCAAATTCAAGTGCATTATACACCGGGCTACCATAGGCAAGCGCTGCTGCCACCGCTTTTAACCAGGTAAACCGTTCTGCTAATAATCCCACAAAAAACATAGGAATATTGAGAAGCGAGGAGGCAAAAATTACCGGCATCACCCCAGCAGTATTTATTTTAAAAGGAATATAGGTGCTTTGCCCACCATACACTCGTTGTCCTATAATTCTTCGCGCATAGTGCACAGGAATCTTTCGATCGCCCTTTTCAAGAAACACAATGCATCCCGCAATAATGACAAAAATAATCATCGCTGCTAATGCTTTTAAGGGATGAAGCGTTAATAACTGAGCAAACATTGAAGGGAAACG
>PRDV01000057.1 GCA_003174035.1 Candidatus Babelota bacterium | reverse complement strand
TTTGTCCTTTTTTATGCCACTTAAACTGAGCCTTCAGTAAAAAAATGTAGACCTTATTAGCGGGAGCCGTTGGAAAGATAATAAATTGCTTGCAAGAGGTTTTTTGACCGGTATCTTGCGTACTGCGAAAGAAGGGATTTTTTCGGGACTTAATAACTTGAATGTATTTTCCTTAATTGATCGAGGGTCGTGACATATGCCGTCTCGCAATTCCTAACAAAGAAATACACATTTTATACGAAAATCTCATTCGGTCCCTGATAAAAGAAGTGCTTCAAGAATCCAAAGTTGATGCATTGATTCAGGCATTAGTATCGGGTGATGCACGCACGGTGAACGAATTATTGCAAGAATTTGTCATAAATGCACTAAGCGTTCATGATATACCGCATTCAGAAACAGAAAGAACCTATCATCTTTTTGTGCTTGGCCTACTTGTTACTCTGGAGCCAAATTATGAAGTTCGATCGAATCGAGAAAGTGGCTATGGCAGATATGACATCATGCTTATTCCTAAAGATCGCCAGAAAAAAGGGATAGTAATCGAATTCAAAAAAGCTAGCAAACATAATTCAGAAGATCTAGAAGAGGCCGCACAAAAGGCACTCGAGCAGATCGATCAAAAGCGTTATGCGCATGCTTTGCATGCCGATGGTATCAAGAATGTACTGAGCTATGGGATAGCTTTTATGGGCAAAAACGTGCTTGTTAAACTTAAAGAAAATTGAACTCCGACAAATTCATTCTTGTTAGCGCCACACTGGGCTACACAGAAAATGCTGGTTTTTCCTATCACCGCTGAGAGATTTTATTCAGCTTATCCTCTTTTAAAAATCGCTCAGCGTCTAGAGTAGCAGCACAGCCAGCTCCTGCTGAAGTAATGGCCTGGCGATAGCGATTATCACAAACATCTCCTGCTGCAAATACTCCAGGAACAGAAGTCATGGTATGCTCTTTAAGCTTAATATAGCCATATGAATCAAGTTCAAGCTGATTTTTAAAGAGGACGGTATTAGGATTTATGCCTATTGAAACAAATACCCCGTCAACCGGCAGTTTTTGTTGGGCTCCCGTTTTTTGATGCGTAATAATAACATCTGTTACTCTGGTAGCGTTACCCTCAATAGCTGTTACCGTACTTTCATACATAATGGAGATATCCTTATTATGAACAACCCGTTCTTGCATCGAAGACGAAGCCGTAAGATGGGGCAATATATGAACGATGGTAATCTGTTTGGTAAAATTGGTCATAAAGGATGCATTTTCCATGGCGGTATCGCCACCACCGATAATAACGACTTTCTTATCACGATAAAATGACCCATCACAGACAGCGCAGGTGGTAACTCCCTTTCCCCAGTAGGTATCCTCTCCTGGAACATCCAATTTTTTGGGTGAGGCACCCGTAGCAATGATGAGTGCTTCGCATGCTAGTTCTTTGTGCCGGTGGGTGGTTAGTTTAAATGGCCTACTCGAAAGATCAGCTGAAATAATTTCCTCGCTTAAGAAACGCGTCCCAAGATGAAGCGCTTGGGATCGTAATTTTTGCATAAGGTCAGGCCCCAAAATACTTATCTCTCCTGGCCAATTTTCGACAGCGCTTGTGCTCATCAGTTGGCCGCCCGGCATACGACCCTCTATAACGAGAGGATTCAGATGCGCACGTGCTGCGTAAATCGCTGCAGCGAGGCCCGCGGGACCAGAACCGAGGATGACCAGTTTTTCCATAGAACTTATCTCTATTTGTTAGTAAGCACCTTTATTATATGATTAAGGGTCTTTTCTCGCAAGCAGTACCTCTTTATTAATTCCACAGAAAGAGGGAGCTCTTGGCCCTGTATTTTATATTGTGGGATCGTAAAATACATAAATTCTTTCATACGAGGCCGTTTAAGTAAATTAAGATAGGCCCGAACGTCTTCTCGAGAAACGGTAATGCACTCTTGATAGGCAAGCGCATCAATAATAATTGCTTCCTTAAGTTGCTTTTCCGCTAACTGTCGTACTCGCTCCTTAAAATCTGCTTGTGACTTATACACCTGATAATCAGGGTTATGCTGAACTGCAGCCAGGACCATCTGTCTTTGACGTTCAAGCAAGGCTTGAGGAAGCATGAAAAAATACTGTTTGCTGAGCACCTTGAATACCGCTTCAATCATTTCACGGCGTAAGCTTATGTCATTACGCGTAGAAAAAACCTCAACCAATTTAGCACGCAATTCATTGTCATCCTTTAATTCGAATAAATGCTTAAACAGATCTATTTCAAAATACGCATGCGGTAATCGATCCTTAATTTCAACGAAGAAGATATAGTCCATATCAAAAGCTAAACTCAAATATTCTTGGAGAAAAATGCTTTGCGTTAAGAAGCTATCGCCCACTTTTTTACCTAAGAAGAGTTCATGAAGATCCTTATCATCTTCATCTGGCGCAATTCTAATCCACAACTCGCTCTTATAATTTTTCATGAGCGCATTTTTATCTTTACTCATGATGGTAATTTCGAAATTAATCCAATCACCAAAGGTAATTTCCAAGGAAGTTGCTTGCTCACGCTGGTGTGTTTCTTCTTGAATAAAAGCCTCAACCTGCCGATCAAGATCCTTATAATTCTTGCGTTCTATTTTTCTTAGTGCCGCTCGTTTCCATCGTTGATCATTATCAAGCTGGATGTTGTTAAGCAAGAAGGTAAATTCTGCATCTTGTTCTGGCTCCAACTGAATATCAATCAGATCAGGATCGCCAACGACGACAATTTTATTCGTGCAGAGTGACTCATATAAAATATCGACCACGCAGTGGTTAAACAGCAATTCCTTCAAGTGCTGCACGATATTTGCTCGGAAATTTTGCTCGATATAATGAAGTGGGGTTGTTCCCTTATCAAATCCAAAGGTAGAAGCCTGACTTTTTTGTGAAAGTAAGGCTTCATTATAGAGAGCATGAATATGCTCTCTCGCAATTTTTACTATTGCCTTTTGCCTATGAGGTTTTTCCTCAATAACGCTAAAAGCAAAGACCGTATCCGGACTCTCTCCGTTCGGACGTTGTCCTTCCGGACGCTGTCCGTTTTCACCAATATGCTCCATCTGACTCTCCCTTCTGACGGTATACGTATTATGGTGCAAGAGAAGGGACTCGAACCCCCACCCCTTACGGGACTGGATCCTAAGTCCAGCGCGTCTGCCAATTTCGCCACTCTTGCATTACTTTGTGGACATTGTCCATTCGAACAAAGCATCTTTTTCAGCTATTTCGTGCTTCTGGTGGGCCGCGATGGACTCGAACCATCAACCTGCAGATTAAGAGTCTGTTGCTCTACCAATTGAGCTAGCGGCCCTTTTTCTTCAAGTGCTTACCTTGAATACTGCCTGTTCCACGAAAATCAGCCTATAGCTTTGCCTATTTTATGGTGAAAACATACAGAGTATACCATAACTTACACAAAAACTAAAGATCTTTCAGTTACTTAAAGAGCTTTAATTTCTTTGTCTTTTTTCTCTGCTACGGTATCGCTCTGTGCAATGAATTTATCGGTCGCCTTTTGCAATGATTCTTGTAGGCGCCTGCTATAATCCTCCGATATCTTCTTTGCTTTTTCAGTTTCACGAATAATATTGTGTACCTCTTTACGCACATTTCTGATCGATACTTTGCACTGTTCGACTTTTTGAGAAAGCACTTTTGAAAGTTCCTCTCTTCGAGAACTGCTCATTTTCGGCATGGGGATTCGTATTATATTGCCATCATTTGCTGGTGACAATCCCAAATCAGATGATGAAAGTGCCTTCTCAATTTCAGCAATATTTGCTTTATCCCAAGGCTGCACCACAAGAAGTGATGCATCAGGTGCTGATATTGCTGCAAGTTCTCTGAGCGGCATAAACGAGCCGTAACTTGCCACTTTGACATCTTCTATCATTGAAGGAACGGCTCTGCCTGTCCGAATCTTCAAAAGCTCTTTTTCCATATGCTTGATATGGGTATCCATTTCCGTTTCGATATCTTTTTCAAACTGTTTGGTGGGGGCACCTTCTGTCAACAGTATTTTCATAGCTTTGCCTCAAAAAAATGTAACTTTCCCTTTATTCAATCTGCTATCCATAGCAACTCATGTGTGTCACTTTCAGTTCAGACACTGTCTGTTCGGCTATTATCTTACCATACCACGCTTAAACGGACAATGTCTTGAGAGATACCATCCTCTCAAACGAAGTCAGTTTGATCAAATACTCTCTGATCTTCTTTTCTGACTCATGGCCGGACTCATGATTTAGACGCCGATTTCAAATCGTACAAAGCGTTTAATCTTGATGCTTTCACCCATTTTTGCCATCAATGCTTTAAGCACATCATCGACTGTTTGCTTATCATCTTTAATAAATGGCTGATACATAAGACAAATTTCAGCATAGTATTTTTGAAGTTTGCCCTCGATTATCTGATCAATAATGTTCGCTGGTTTTCCCGTTAACTGTTCTCTATAGATAGCACGCTCTTTTTCAACCAATGCGGTATCAACTTCAGTTGAACTGACACAGACAGGACGAAATGCAGCAATCTGCATAGCTATGTCCTGAGCGAACTTAGCCATTTCCTCGGTACGAGCTACAAAGTCGGTTTCACAATTGATTTCAACAAGGACGCCAACGCGGGAGCCAGGGTGGATATAGGCGTGTACCAGTCCTTCACCCGTAACATTACCAGCTCGTTTTTCGGCAACCGCAGTGCCTTTTTTCCGAAGCAGCTCGATTGCTTTTTCAATATCACCGCCAGCTTCAGTGAGTGCTTTTTTGCAGTCCATCATGCCGATGCCGGTTCGGTCACGTAATTGTTGTATTAATTCTAACGTAATTTCTGCCATGAAAACTCCTAAACAAGGAAAGAGGGTTTTTACCTAGTGTGCCAAAAAAGTGAGCTATTGGCAATTGTTGGCTTTTTTCGCACCTACGGCTCAGGAGATTGATTAATTAAAGCGCTTAGATAAACTAATACTTAGATAACCTAACAGATGCTATACGCTACTTTTGTGCTTTTCCGGGCATAATCAATGATTGCGCAAGAGTTTAAGCGCTGCAAGAAAATTGTCAAAATATAACAGATTTTGGGAAGCAGCCCGCCTAGGATAAAAAATGTTGAGCTACGGTAAATTATGCAGTTTATACTATGATGCAACAAAAAAGTTTGCACCTGAAAAAGAAATATCTTTTTATGCTTCTTTCATTGATCAAAATCCTGGAAGGGTGCTCGAGGCAATGTCTGGAACAGGGCGGCTGCAAATTCCTCTCCTCGTGAGAGGCTATACCGTTGATGGTGTTGATAATTCCTCTATAATGCTAAACCGCTGCCGGCAACGCTGTGCAGAACATACTGTAATGCCAGAGTTATACGATCAATCGTTAGAAAATCTATCACTACCTCACAGCTATTCTACGGTTACAATAGCGGTAGGCTCTTTTCAGCTTATCGTTGATCGTGCAGTAGCATTACAATCGTTGAAAAATCTTAGAAGGCATATGGTTCTCGGCGGAAATCTACTTATAGATTTTTTTGTTCCGAAGCAGCATGAAGATGATCAAATAATTACCGTGGCACATCTTGGGAATAATCGCTCAATTCGCCTTACCACTCGTCATATTTTTTATCACCATGAACAGCGGGTTGATGCTGTTTGCTTCTATGAATTGATCGAAAATGGACTGGTCATTGAAAAAGAAGATGAGCTTATCCAAATCACTTGGTATTCTGATGAGGAGTTAGCCAATTTATTAGCGAATGCTGGATTTCAAAGCATCAGTATCTATGAAGAACAGTTTCGCAGTTCAGGGCCGTCAAGAATTATTCAGGCAAAAGCTATCTAATCTTAAAGTATCTTGCCCATGTTGAGCATCATAGTGTGCTCGCGGTGCTTATCATACGTAATCAAAATTTGGCAGCAAAATTCTTTTTTTGTATCTCTATCTGTTATTTGTTAGCGTACAGAACTATTGAATTGGCATAATAGCCTATGATACTTTTGTGATAGACAGTCTCAAGCTCTCAAGATATTTAGGAAAGGGGACATAAATTGAGCTATGGATTATAGCTGTGAAGATGCAATAATATGGGTCGTTCATGAGTGTCTCGGTTATTATGATAAGAAAGGGATAGTATGAATAGGTTTTTAAGTTTGCTTGTGCTTTTAAGCACAGTTACTAGTGCATTTGCTGCAAAGGATTTCTCAGAAAAGAAGGAATGCCCATCAATTATTAATGGGGCAGGATCGACACTGCTGGGTCAATTCGTTAACCACAATGGCGGACCAACATTTAATGATAGCTTTATGGTTCAGGCTACACAGAATTTCAGTGTTGGAACTGATAATGAACCAAAATTAGCATACAATGGCGTAAATCCTGCTACAGGATCGGCGTTTGATCAAGACTCAAGTGCTGGCGTAAGAGAAACGCTTGCAAACATAACACTCTTTGGGGGTACTGACGTTTTTCCAACAGCTGCACAGGATCCAAACAATCGCTTGCTAACATTCCCAGTTGCAGTGGCTGGAATTGCGATAGCATACAATCTTCCTCCTAACACACCACAAGTAGATTTTTCTGCAACCGTTCTTGCGCAGATCTTTTCTGGACAAGTAGCTTTTTGGTCTGACTTAAATAAACCGGGCCAACCTGTGCTTCCTCATACGGCAATTAAAGTGATTACTCGCGCTGATGCGAGCGGTTCCACAAATGACTTCACTACATTCTTGAATAGAGCAACAGGTGGTCTATGGACATTGTTTGGTAATGGGGACAATAGCAATCTGACGGGTGGATTTTCGATTAATGAATGGATTAATGCTTTTCCACCACATAATGGGCTAGGTGTTCGTTTTGCCCCTCAAGCAACAGGAACTACTGACGTGTTAACCGAATTGGCATCTACACCGGGAGCCATTGCATATGTTGGCTATAACAACCTTATTCTGAGTCCTGCCTTTATTAATAGAACTATCACTTTTGGACTGGTAAATGGCATAGCACCAAGCCCAGCAACCTTTACTGCTGCGCTTAGTAGTTTAAAAACTATCCCAGCAAATCTTCACCTTGATACTATTAATAGCCCAGCGCCTGCATATCCTATTGCAAATCCAACCAATCTTGTTGTTCGCAGCTGCCTGCAAACATCTTGCGAGGTGCGAGAACTGAGAGAATTCCTTTACTATCTCGCTACGATAGGCCAAGATACAGCGGTTAATGCTGGTTTGGGTGCATTAACTACTCCAATACTTGCGCAATATATTAAAAATCTATCATTGTTAAGAACAATTGAAGGATGTGTGGATGAAAGAGTTCAGCAATGCTGCTTCACTACGCCAAACCATCACCATTGCGATAAGCATAGATAAGCAATTAACGCTTTTGTGAAATAGCAGGGCCCCGCGGGGGGCCCTGCTTTGAAAGTAGCTGATTTTTCTCGAGCCAGTGGACCGTAGGTCTTCATCAGAACGGAGCACATAGGATCTTGATGAAAACTCGTATTGAAGGTGACTGTTAATTATGCTACACTAGAGAATATCTAGAAACGTACAGATGAGGATTACTATGGTACAGAACAAAGAGACGTACACCTTTGAGCGTTATGCAATATTCCAAACAGGGGGAAAGCAATACCAAGCCCTTGAGGGTAAAACAATAGGTATTGAAAAACTTGATGTAGCTGAAGGCGCTTCCGTTACCTTTGATACGGTGTTGTTAAGAAAAACAGGCGACAACAACATTGAAGTGGGTAAGCCTTTCCTTAAAACGGCTATTAAAGCAACCGTAGTAAAGCATCTCAGAGGCCCTAAAATCATCGTATTTAAGTTCAAACGTCGTAAAAAACAGATGCGTAAGCAGGGTCATAGGCAGCCAATTACGGTAGTGCGTATCGAATCCATCTAAATTTACTTATCAGGGAGGGGGTATGGTAAAAAAGATATTGTTTGTCATGAGCATTGCTCTGATGGGCATTCTTCGCGCTGAACCCCAATCTGGTGATGCTTCTCCTTCTGCACAAGAACCTCCTTTTTATGTAGAACAGTCCTTTTTTGATGTAGCCTCATTACTTGAAGCATCAGAAGAAATGCAAAAGCAGTTTGATGCTCTTTCTCCAGAAGACAAAGCGGCTTTGATAGCGATCTTTGAGCAATTTAATGAGGACATTCAGAAAGTATTTCATGCACTAGCACCGATTGTCACTCAAGAAACTATCGGTTAACTGAGAGAGTCTTGTGTTCTATTCCTCAAGCCTTTCTATTTGAATATAAAATTAGAAAAACTATCGCTTTTTACTCCTATGCTATGTTACTATGAGAATAGAAAAACATAGCAGGTGTAGTATGAATCGTATCACGAATAGTGTCTTGAAGAAATTTTTATGCATCTTTCCCATGCTAACGGGATGCTTTTTTGTGACACCACTCTTCGGTGAAAATTCAGTTGCGAATGCGATTGCCTTGGATCAAAATCAAAAAATTGTTTTGGCAGGAAGAGCTGATGATCCTATAAATAGTACGAGTGACTTTGCGATCGCACGGCTCAATCTTGATGGTTCGGTTGATACTACGTTTAACCCGCAAGCACTCTTTGGGGTAATGCCAGGAGTGGTAGGCCAAGTTATCTATGATATCCAAGGGACGAATGATATTGTCAATGCTTTGGCGATTGATCAAAACAATAAGATTGTGGTAGCCGGTTCAAGCACGGTAATTCCAAGTGATAGTATCAATAATCCAGTAACGACTGCTGTTTCCATTGCACGCTTAAATCCCGATGGATCATTAGATACGACTTTTAATCCTATAGATTCCCCGACACGGTTTGCAGGCCTGCCTGGAACAGCGGTTATTCCCATCGGCCCTCTTGCCTCATTTGCTACAGGTGTCGCCATCGACAGCAACAATAATATCATTATTACCGGTAACGCAAATAATGGGACTATCCAAGAGGTTGCTGTTATCCGTCTACTGCATAATGGACAACTTGATACCTCATTTAATCCTGTGGATACCCAGTTCATTACAACCTTTACCCCAGGCATCATAACAATCAATATACAGGCTGCTGCAAACGATACTGCCACCGCAGTTGCGCTTGATGAGCTCAATAGTATCTACATAGGCGGTTATACTAATAATGGATTGAACACACAATTTTTTGTCACTAAAGTGTTACCTACGGGTGACCTAGATCCGACATTCAACCCCTTTAGTCTTAACCCTGGAATTGCTATTGAGGGAATCCAAGATTTTGATAATCAGGCCTATGCCCTGAAGCTGGACAGCCATAAAAATATCGTCATCGGTGGCTTTTCAAATAATAGCCTGACAGCTAATTTTGCTCTCATGCGCTTTACGCCTGAAGGGGTTCTCGACCCGACATTTAATCCTTCGGGTGCACATACGGGGCAGGGAATTATTGTTACATCAGTTGCGGGGATTGATGACGAGATTCATGGTCTCACTATCGACGCGGACAATAGAATTGTCGTGACAGGCTTTGCAAATAATGGCATAAATCGTGCATTTGCCACGGGGCGCTATAACTTCGATGGATCCTTAGACACCACTTTTAACCCAGGAGGCACGCTTCCTGGGGTTGTGGTGACGAATGTCATTCCTACGCAAGTTGTAACCCAAGTTAATAACAATAATGAAGGGCGAGGTGTTATCATAAACGATACTGAAATATTCGTTGGGGGTTTTTCAAATGATACCCAGCAACTCAATTTCACTACGGTCAACTATCTCGCAAACGGTCAGCTGAATACCGAGGGTTTTAATGCTACCGTTTTTCAACCAGGTTTTCCAGGTATCGTTTTTACCGTTTTTGGAGTTGCCCCGGTATTATTGGGTAATGGGGTGCCTACCTTTGTGGGCGGCGATGTTTCCGGCATAAGCCCTGAAATATTAGAAGATCTGCGGTATCCTCCTGTGCCTATTGCGCCGGTATTTACTGCAACAGGGCCGTTGCTAACCAACGAAGATCAGCCCATTTTTGAAGGCATAGCAACTCCCAACGCCTTCATAACTATCTTTGCAAATGATTTCCCTGTCGGGACGGTGCTCGCGGATTCTCGAGGCAACTGGTCAGTTGCGCCAGCACCCTTGCCTGACGGCACGTATACTATCGTTGCAGAGTCATATGATGCGCTCACCGGCCTCACTCTTGCCTCCCAACCAACCGCGCTTACGATTTTGACTGAAGTACCCCCACCACCTATAATTGCTACTCCTGTGCAAGAGAGTACCTTAAGAAGTGCGGCAGTACCCATAAGTGGTATCTCAAGGGCTGACCTGCTTATTACCGTTTACATCGATGATAAGCCAATAGGTGAAACTCATGCAAATCAAAAAGGGAGCTGGTACCTGGAAACGCCTGCGTTAGCTGAAGGAGAGCATACGCTTTATGCAACAGCTACCGATCAAGCAGGAAATGTGAGTGATCCAAGCTCTTTAGTTACTTTTAAAGTAGATTTAGGTGCACAAAAGGCGCCACGCATTTTTACTCCAAAAAATAATGTAACGCTTACCACATCAAGCATACCAGTAAGTGGTGATGGAAAAATAGGAACTCGCGTCAATATCTATCTCAATGAAAAACTAAAAGATACTGTTGCGGTAAATGGTAACGGCTATTGGACCTATACCTTGAAAGATTTGCAAGATGGCCAGTACAATGTCCGTGCCACTACCGAAGATAAAAGTTTATCCTCTGAGCGTGTTACGTTTATAGTTGCGCTTCCCGCACCGGCTAAAAGTCAAGAAAAAGCTGCATCCCTGAAAGTTAGGGTTGATACGACAGAAGCCGACAGTGCTGTTCGCTCCAAGGGTCTCGTAAATGGTACAGCCCAACCACTATCATTAATTACCATTTTCCTTGATGGCGTAAAGGAAGGGACAACCCGTGCTGATGCTCAAGGAGCATGGTCATTTACACCCATCACAAAAGTGGCCCCGGGCAAACATGCAGTTAAAGTGAGCGTTGCTGATAAAACAGGCAGGGTGTTAGCTATCAGTGAGCAGGAAGTGAGCTCTTAAAAATACGAATCTGCAAAGGGGATTGATTTTGATTCTTTTCACCATTAACGATCTGATTCTGCCGTTTGCCACAAATAAGAAAATGGCAGAGCAAACAGGTTACTTCCAAAAGGGATATAATCTGACCCCGTGTAGAGAACAATACCCCGCACAAATTTTTCTTTTAACGTCTCTTTTAAATGGTAGAGTCCCTTAAAATCTTGTGCAAAAACCGTATCACTATTTTTGATTTCAATCCCAATTACGCGCCCCATTGAATCTTCAAGTACAATATCAACCTCGATTCCCGAAGCTGTCCTAAAGTAATAGATGCCAATATCTAGACCGCTCCACGTTGATTGCTTTGATAACTCAGCCCAGACAAAGTTTTCAAGAAGGTGTCCGGTATAAATGGGATCTGCCAGCAGTCTCTCGACAGTTAGTCCGTGAAGATAAGCCGCAATGCCCGTATCGATAAGATAGACTCGAGGCGTTTTGATAATTCTTTTTTCCATAGCTGGCCGCCACGGTGGGCAAAAGCTAATCATGTAAAAAGTTTCTAATAATAGTAGATAGCGCTGAATACTTGATGCAGATACGTTTAAGAGTTTAGATAGGTCCTCTTTTTTGATAGTTTGTCCTATACGGAATGCGAGTAATTTTAACAATGTTGGGAGCTCAGAGAGGCCTTCAATTTTTGAAATGTTTTGAATATCTTTCAGCAAAATATCATTTACATAGTTCCGAAACCATGCATCTCTTCGCGAGGCACTTAAGTTTTGAACAACAGGGTAGCCGCCAACAATGATTTTTTCGTACAATGCTTGTTTCGATAGTGATTCAGTAGGTAGTGGTAATGGATCAGGCTTAAAAAGCTTTGAGATTACATCTTCCTTTCTATTGAGCAATTCGCCTTGTGATAAGGGAAATAAAGTTACGGTTTCAAGGCGACCGGCAAGTGACTCTCCTACTTTATTTATAAGGAGAGGATTGGCTGATCCCGTTAAAATATACCTTCCTGGTATTCGATTTAAATCAATATCCCGCTTTATTGGCAACAGGATCAGGGGAACGCGCTGTACCTCGTCAATGATAACTGGTTTAGGCAGATTATCGATAAATCCCTTGGGATCTTTCTTAGCAGCAGACATTGTTGAAAGATAATCAAAGGTAAGATAATAATACTTATTATCTTTGGCAAGCTCTTGTGTTAAGGTAGTTTTTCCTGTCTGACGGGCGCCTGTTAAAAGAAGTGCTGGGCTTGTTGAAAGGGCTTCTTCCAGCTTCTCTTCGATATTTCTTTTAAATTTCATTGGATACCTCACTGCTTAGGAATTTCTATCAGATGGTGCTACAAAATCCATCATCATCTGACGGAAATTCTAGCACATGATGATGGAAAACACAAGAAGTCTTTAAGCAGAAACCACCATGGCTGGCGCCACATCTTTTTTGAAAATAATCAATCTCGGATTATGATTTTTTTCCTTCCAGGACAAGCCATTCGAAAAAGGCAGTTGGAATAGCAAGATATTATTTTAATAACGTGCCGGTTATATAATTATCCAGCATGTCTAAACACTCAGAAACAGCAAAGAGCCCAAAAAGACCTAAAAAGCAAGACTTTAACAGCTTTATTTCTTCAGGGGTAAAGATTTTTTTAGATGAATTATTAGCTGCTTTTGGTGACGTGGCTTCAATTGTTTCTAGAGCTTTTTGTGCTTTGATTTCTAATTCCTTTGCTTTCTTAACTAATGCACGTAGCTCATCAAGGTTTGGATTAGGATTACTTTGGGTGGTTCTCATCACGTTCAGCGGTTTTACGATATTCTGCGCAACGCGGGCGAGAGAAGGACTAACTGTAATTGCTAGAGTTCTCATTGCGCTCGCACTCTGTGCGAATCCTGCTAAAGCAAGCGCACCTAATAAGACTCGTGGATTGATAAATGTAAATAGTGATACCATGATATGGCTCCTTATAATTATTGTTAATCGATGTAACCAAATTTTTATAAAAACAAAAATCAACTACCAGTCGCGTATTTACTACCCTCTAGCACAAGCCATTCGCAAAATGCGGTATGTGATTCACCATAGGTTTCCATAAATAGATCCTCATCATTTTTCATCATATGCGATAAAGACTTGATTTCATCGATATACTCGGTAGGTGAATATTGAATAAAGTCCAACAGATAGCCAATTCCGGTTGACATAAGCCACCTATAAAAGTCGGGATATTTCTCACTAAAGCAGGCTTTATATTCAGGTTCATTTAGAATCATTCTGATTAATAACTTAATCTTTGATATATGATCATAAGGCGAAGAGGTAATATCCTTTATTATAAAGCCAATTCCCTCTGAGAGAAGCCATGCATAAAATATGGGATTGTTTTTTTCACAGTTGCTTTTGAATATACCATTGTCTTGCATTAAACCGAGAACTTGACCTATCTCTTTCGCATGACTTTTTGGTGCCACCATAACAGCGGTTGCAACTGCATTTGATGTTCTTGGCTTATTTTGTGCTACTTTAATCAGATCTCTTTGATAGAATTCTGAGTGTTCATACGTAATCCCTCTAGCATCAAGAATGCTTGAAAAATCAGTTTTTCCTAAAAAATCAATGAGAAATGCCGGTGAAAACTTATATATCCCCGCTCCTCGGCCTAAATATTTCCCAATGTTTGGGGACGTGCATAATTCTCCTTTAAACCAATTATTGAATTCTCTATTTTGAGGCCCGCTTGCAAGGACACACATATGCAATAGCGCAGCACCTGCCAAAATTTTCAACGGATTAAGTTTAATAAAGAGTACAGAAGCGATGAGGGTTCCTATTTTTTCTTGAGGCAATGGCTTTGGGCTTTGCCTATTGTTTTCTAGTACCTTCTGCGCAAATTGTTGCGCATAGGCTTCTATACTTTTTATCTCACTCATAAAAAATTGCAACGGAAACGGTAGGGAACTTGCAGCTCGAGATCGTCCCGTGGTCAGTTCGTTTAGTAATGCTAGTAAATTAATATCAAAAGATGCTTCTTTATTATAAGCATTAATGGCTGCCGAGATCTCGGAGGCTAGAATATCAGGTATATCTTTAGGTTCTTGAGGTACGTTATCCAATAGCTTAAGAGCCTGTTGCTTTTCGAGTCCACTAAAATCTGAAAGCATGACTGCTAATAAACGCTCGAGACGGGATTCAACCGCTGAATCTATTTCTGTGAATTCAGGAACATTTTCAAACAGAGTGCTTCGTTTTTTCAAGCGACTTGTCTTCTCTGCTTGCGCGTTCCGCTCTTCCTGTTCTTTTGTAGTTTTATCTTTTTCCATAGCAAGTATTGAGATGCCCCAGAAAGAAACACTCAAGGTGATAATGCGTAGATAGAGTTTGTTCATAAGAATCTCCCTAGTAGATGTTCGTTATTTCTAATATTGCATTAGTTTATCACGAAAACGATAGTAATGCAAATGTGTAAAAATATCTTTAAGAGATTCACAAATATGAAGAACTCAATGGTTGTTATCTTGAGTGCTCATTAGTTATGGACGAGCCTATCGACTTGTTATAATTTTGCAAGCCGCGTCAATTCTTTAACCGTACCTGAAAAAATGAGATGATCGTTTGGTGCAATGATATAATCATCATCCATAGGTTCAATTGTGTCTTCAACTTTTTTCCCAATACAACTAACCCCATAATTGTTTTGCAATGCCAGATCGCCCAATCTTTTCGCAATAAATTTTTCGGGAGCTACTTGCTCGCTGATACAAAAGTTGCTTGAAAGTCGGACGAGCGCTTTGAAAGGTAGGCTCAGAGTATCAGCGAGTTGGCGGCCCATCTCTCGTTCAGGCAGTATTACTTGATCAGCACCAATGAGCTCAAGAATTTCACGATGTATATCGCTAATTGATCGTGTAATGACAGTGGGGACGTGCAGGCGGTTTTTAAGCAGGGCGGTGACGAGTATGGATTGAGCAAAATTCTCCCCCATGGCAACGATTACCGTGTCCATTTCATCAACCCCTATACTTCGAAGCGCTTCTTCATCAGCTACCCGCATGCAGATTGCTTGGCTCACCTTATCTCGAATTGATGCAATAATTGACTCATCGCTGTCAACGGCTAATATTTCCATGCCATTTTCAGCCAAGGTTGTTGCTACAAAGTACCCAAAACGCCCGAGACCTATCACACAAAACTTCATGCTTTTTTTCCTAACTCATCATTAATCGTTCTTCAGGATACTGAAATTCTACTCTTTCCTTCTGAACACGTAAAGCAAGTATGAGTGTTAAAGTCCCCACACGTCCCATAAACATGTTAAGGATAATGAGTAGTTTACCGGGAAAGGAAAGAAAAGGGGTTATATCCGTTGCAAGGCCCAAATTGGTAAATGAGGATACCGCTTCAAAAAACACACTGATAAAGCTACTTTTGCTTTCAATAAGGGCCAAAAAAAAGGTGCTTGTCGTAACCCAACAGAGGCAAACGGCAAGTACCGCCATCGCCTTGAATATTTGATCGGCAGGAATTCTGCGGCCCTTAATTTCAACGACCATGCGTCCTTTAATAACTGCGCGGATTGTTGCTAAAAAGAGAGCAAAAGTGGTGACTCGTATTCCCGATCCTGTAGAAACAGGTGAGGAACCGATAAAGCTGTACATGATGATCATAAATACCGTTGCCGCCTGCATAGTGCTTAAATCTATTGTGGTAAGACCCGTGCTGCGGTAGGAAATTGCATTAAAGAGCATATTGGCGACCATTACATACCAGGGGTGCATTTTGGAACCTTCTAGTAGAATAAGGATAACTGTCGCAGCGAGAATCAAAAGCGTTGTAGTAGCAATTACAACTTTTGTGGTGAGTGATAAGGTAAAACGAGTATGGAGTAATTTTTTCCGCACTGCAAGCAGTAGCTCATATAAAGTAAGAAAACCGATGCCACCCAAGAGAATGAGGATAGCAGTTACTGCAAGCAGAGGAATATTTGATTGAAAGGGGATCATACTTTGTTGGCCAAAGCTGCTTAATCCAGCATTGCAAAATGAGGAGACGCTATGAAAGATAGCATGAAAAAGTGCGTCTGTATGAGGGTATTGTGGTCTAATGAGTACATAAACGCAGGCAGCCCCTACAATTTCGATGATCAAGGTAAAGCAGGTAATAAAATAAAGGATGTGCCGGGGGTTTTTGGGACCGGTTAACTCAAGTACCTGGGCCATCAAAAACTGGGTGGAAAGTCCCAGGTTAAAAAAAAGCGAGACCAAAAAAAGCCACAAGGTGAGCAAACCGATGCCCCCGATTTGGATGAGTGCTAAAATCACGCATTTTCCAAAGAGGGAGAAAGAATCAAAAGGTATAGTCAACACACCGGTAACGCAGGTGGATGAAGTCGCGCTGAATAAGCAATCGATAAAGGAAATAGGCACGCGCTGACTGATGGGTAACATTAAAAGAACTGTGCCTAGGATTATCGTAATGCATACCGAAAAAAGAACTGTTCTGCCCGGCGAATTAAAATATCTTCTTAAACTCATCCCATCTTTCCTTGCTGCGGATTACTTACTTCAGTATAAGCAGGAATCCATAGCATCTGTCAAGAGCGACGTGCTACAAGCATGTTTTTCTCCTCGCGATTAATGAACTAAAAACCAAAGAAGAATGAAGAAGGCTATGCCTGCGGCGACGAGGTAATAGAAGTACTTATTAAGATAGAATTGTACTTTTTCTCCCCAAAGTGAGATAGCCCCTGCGATGGCAAAAAAACGTAATCCACGAGCGGTCATTGAAAGGCCTAAAAAGGGAAGCAGCGGGAGCTGACAAAATCCTGCGCTGAGGGTAAGCAGTTTAAAGGGGACAGGGCTGAGTGCAACGAAAAAAGTCGTCCATAGTTGATTTTGCTTAAATTGCTCAACAAGTTGATCAAATTTTTCGGGTGATGCGATATAGGCAATGAGATCTTTACCACCGGCTTTCCAAATAAGTGTCCCCAGCATATAACCAGTAAGTGCGCCGAGTACCGATGTTACGGTCGCCACGAGCGCATAAAAAAGAGCTCTATTGCGATTAGCCAAACAATAGAAAGCGAGAATGGTGCTTATGGGGATGACAAAAAAGCCCTCAATAACAACAAGGAGCACAAATATCAATGTTCCATACCACGAGTTTACGTGTTTTCCGAGCCATTGATACATTGTGCTCATGGGCGTTCCTTTATGCGAGAAGCTTTTTAATAAACTCTTCAATCTGATCTATAGGGATGCGCTGTTGTGTCATCGTATCGCGATCGCGTACGGTAACGCTCTTATCGGTTTCAGAATCAAAATCATAGGTAAAGCAGATAGGGGTTCCTATTTCATCTTGTCTTCGATAGCGCTTACCAATTGATCCCGATACGTCATATTGTACTGAGTATCCTTTTCTGCGAAGTTCTTTATATATTTTTTCCATAGGCTCAGCCTGCTGCTTCGTTAAAGGCATGAAAGCTGCTTTATAGGGG
>PRDV01000086.1 GCA_003174035.1 Candidatus Babelota bacterium | reverse complement strand
ATGTATTACTTCGTAGGTCAAAAAATTATCATCGATCGTGAAATTGAAATTTATGGAATCGTTGGTGCTGAAACCGTCATTAGGTTCGGATTAAACCAACCCGGATTCTTAATACATTATCCGAACACTCTTGTCGGCGGAGATAAAGGTTCTTATCGCACGTACATGCATGATCTTTATATCTCAGCGTCAAATAACGCCTATGTCGATTCCGCAAAAGGAATCACAATGAACGCTAACAGCACGAGAATATCACGAGTTACTATTGACGGCTTTGCAGCAGACGGGTTATATATTAACGGCTCGGTATCAGGAAATCCCGTAACGAACGCGAATCAATTTTATATGGAGTCTGATGAGATTATAAACTGTCGCGGAAATGGAGTGTATGCTTTAGGTTCTGATGCGAACGCGGGCGTATTTAATCAAGTCTCATCTCGGTTGAATTACAAGTGGGGGTTCTATGATAATTCATTTCTCGGAAATACTTATATGGGTTGTCACACTGAATCGAACGGAGCGTCTAATCTCCTTGCTTGGGCATATGTCGTCGGCTCTGATAAAGTTTATGCTTGCAAGCGTGATACTGTTGGAGTGCAGCCTGAAGTTACATCTCATTGGCAAGATAATTGGCAATTAGTTTATTCTGGCACTGGAAATCATGGTTATAGTAACTATAACAATGCGACGCATTATCAATCGTCAGGAGGTTATGCGAGCGTGAATGGTAACGCGAGAAATGTCTACATAGGCTGTTATATGGAAGGCGGGCAAGCAGGAATGCTGATTATACCTCCATCATTCATTGTTGGTGGTTTGCTAAGCGGAAATGATATGTTAAATTCTGATTTCTCTCCTACAAGCACGACAGCTGTGCAGGGAACTGGTTCTTCTTATCAAGGCAAGGTTGCGATGACTGGGCTTACGATACAGAATTTAAATAGTAATGTCACGACACAAAGCAACAGAACGAATGGAGGGTTCGTAACTAAAGGAAATTTCAATGATACATATGGTTATGGGTTTGCTGCATTAGATACTGTCAACAATAGATTCTTATTTGGTAATTCATCTTTTGCTTCTGAGTCAAAGTATGATCACATGGTTACGGGCGATTCATATACTCCTGATTGGGGGCGTAATGCAACTATCGGAGATCAGTTAACGATGTTTCCGCCAAAAGGATTTTCGATTAGAAACGTATCTAATGCTGGTCATGCAAATCGCATCACTCTTGCTAATGATCTCACAGCAGTAGGCTCTGCAACATCTTACGGTGATTTTATCTTCAACGGCAATTATCAAGCAAAGAGAAATTATCTCGGTTGGCGCAACTCTGATTTCGCATCAACAGGAACTTGGGACACCGTATTTACGTCAGGGTTCGTTCCTCAATATCCCACAGCATCTCTACCATCTACGACGCTTCCGACAATAGTGTTCGATAATATCACAGCAACTTATAAAGTTAATAATGCAGGCGCATACAGCCCGATCACAGACTCTGCAACTGCTCAGACGATAAGAGTTAAAAGAGTCGTGCCTCGCGTAAATACTGTTGCGTCAGGCGCAACAATAACTCCTACAGGCGATGCAAGCGATGGATATACTATCACCGCGCTCGCTGTCGCCGCCACGATCGCAGCTCCGTCTGGTACTCCAAACGATATGCAATCAATCGTGCTGCGTATAAAAGATAATGGTTCGCCTCAGAACTTGACATGGAATGCAGCATGGCGGGCAGGTGATGTCGCGCTTCCTACAGTCACGGTCGCAGGTAAGACTATGTACCTACAATTCTTTTATAATGCAGCAGATAGTAAATATGATTTCGTTGGGTCGATGGGAAATTTTTCATTGTTCATGAATTTTATAATCTCATGCCTGATGTGCATATCTCTTGGAGCATTATCTAGAATCATCAGAATATACAAATTGAAATGAAAAGAATTTTATTAATATCGTTCATCTGCGCATGTCAGATCGCGAGCGCTAAGTTCTCGATGTATGTGCATCCTTATGGCAGCATCTTCTTTTCTACTCACTATTATGTGAGCGCCGCCGGCGCTGATGGAAATTCTGGAACGTCAACAGGGTCTCCTTGGCAACATATAAGCAAAGTTAATAGCTCTTCATTCGTCGCAGGAGACACGATCTCTTTTCGATGCGGAGATACATGGAATGAACAATTAAAACTTCCTTCATCTGGAAGCTCAGGCAACGCAATCGTGATAAATTCTTATAACTCTGGTAACAAACCGATCATCTCTGGATTCACATCTATTTCTTCTGGTAGCTGGGCAAGCATCGGAGGTAATTTATATACTGTGTCCGTTGGTGCGATAGGTGCAACTGTTTATTCGAATATTCCTATGATAACATTAGATGGATTTTATCAATCAGTGAGTACTTATCCAAAGAACGGAAGATATTTTAATATCAATTCATCAGCACATGCTAATGCCGGTGATCAGGACACGATTAATAATACTTCGACGACGACAAATAACGATAGTCTTTTAACTAACTGCCCTTCTCTTACAGGTACGCCTGAGGTTGTTTGGCGTCCTTTCAACTGGGTTCTTTGGAGAGGAACAATAACGGGTCAAACATCGACTGCTATTTATTACAATGCGCTTACTGCACCAGCCGGAGGTGCAACTGAGCAACCAGTCAACAGTCAAGGATTCTTCGTTCAGAATTCTCCTGCAATTTGTAACGTCTTAGGTGATTGGGCTTATAATTCATCAACGAAAGTGTTAACGATGTACTTTCCGAGCGGCCCAACAGGACACACCGTTCAATCATCGACGATAGACACTTTAATTAATCTGAATTCTAAGAACTGGATAACATTTGATGGCATAGATGTTCAAGGAGCGAATACTTACAATATTTACTCTGGTGGTTCGACGAATATCGTTTTCAAAAATGGTAAGCTGTCTCTTGCTGGAATGTATGGTTCTAACGCGCAAGGCTCATCTACGACATGGACTTTTACTAATGATACGATCAGATGTATAAATTCAAATGGACTTTATCAAGCATTTTCATCTACAGCGCACACTATAACAAATAATTTCTTTGATTCTATTGGATGTTTCAGAGGAATGGGAGGGTCTGGAGAAATTCAATATGTCGCAACGAGAGGCAGAAGTTCAAATGATATCGAAAACAATACTTTAAAACACTGCGGATATATTCCTATTTACTGGGATGGGACAAATAACACTGTGCAGCAGAATTTCGTAGATACATTCGGATTTGTGAAAGATGATGCAGGAGGAATCTATTGTGGGACAAATGATATGACAGGAACGATAATCAATCAGAATATCGTTTTTCATGGCCTTACTTCAGCACCGGGAACTTCTATTCAAACGGATAACTATGGAATTTATTTAGATGATGGCGCGCATAACGTGAAAGCAATTCAAAATAATACTGCGGCATTTTGTTCGAATGCTGGTTTTTATTGTCATAACTGTCATGAAGATACTTTACAGTCTAACACGTTTTGGGATAATGGCTTCGCACAAGATAGATATATTAATGATGCAGCAACGATAGCGAATATCACTTATAAATTCAACGTGACTGCTTCACGGACGAATTCTGAATTTGAAGTTTCAACCTCTGCGAGCACTACAGGGCATTTCGCTGTGAGAGATACGAACTACTATGCGAGAGGGACAGATACGACTAATGATTTCAGAAAAGATGGAGTAGCAGGAAGTTTCAATACTTGGCAAACTGCATTGAGCAAAGATTTACACTCAACGCATAAGCTCGTCAGTAATAATGCAGATTTTAAATTTGTTTACAATGCAACAGCGGGAAGCAAAACAGTCCTGCTTTCAGGATACAAATGGCTTGACCTTAAAGGAAATTCATTTATCGGTTCTATAACTCTCGCTGCGTTTGGGTCTGCTGTGCTTATTAAGAACGGACCAATCGGCGGTATAATTTTTAAACGATAGCTTATGTCTCACGTCGCGCAAAGAAGATTCTGCAAAAAAGTAAGAAAACTTTTTCCGTCATTGTTCAAAAATCAATGCGTGATCGATGTCGGCTCGCTTGATATCAATGGATCGAATCGTCAGTTCTTTCGAGATTGTTTTTATCTTGGCATTGATCTCGGCAAAGGCAAAGGTGTTGACCTGATCGGAGCCGCTCATGAAACTATTCCAACAGCTCGTGCATTAGCTCAGGAGCATGTTCACGGAAAATTCAAGTTCGCTGACTGGGGCGAGCCTATTAACGTGATGATCTCGACCGAATGTTTAGAACATGACAGACATTGGAAGCAAACGATTTCTGTGATGTATAATAATTTGAACCATGGCGGGTTGATGATCATCACATGCGCTGCGCCGGGGCGTGAAGAGCACGGCACGCACGCGCATGATAAAAGGTCTCGCCTTATACAAATGATTATTATAAAAACATTGCGACATACGAATTCGCTGAAGTGATGCCAGCGCATTTATTTGAGACATATTTTCTGACTCAGAATGGAACTGACCTGCAATTCTATGGAATCAAAAAGAAAAAAGAAAAAGTAAATATATATCAACAGCTCATGAATAATGATAGAGCAAAAATTAAATAACTATGAGCAAGAATTTTTACCTTATCCTGATAGGTATCATTGATACCACTGGCGCGATCTGTGTCGGGATAGGTGGTCGCGCGTGGCTCGGTTACGCTATTAACACCGTAAGTTGGTACAAGTATGATGAAGAAGATATCGGGATGGCATTTGGTTCTTCAATAGCTCTTACCCTGATCGGTTTATCATTAGTAGCATCTGGAATCATATTTAATAAACATGAAAAAAAGCTTTTTTAACACTGAAGACGTAGCTATGTACATCGCCATGGTTGGCTCATTTGTTTGTATCGTTATTCTTAGAAAAGAACCTTCTCAACAGTCTCTTTTTAAAGACATCTTGAGCTATGTGGTAGTATATTACATTGGTAAAAAAAGAGAGCAACTGACAAAAAATGGAGATGAATCACCAAAAAAATAAAAATATATGAACACAGTAGTAACATCAAAAAAATTCAACCTAGGAGCTAGAGATTTTTTAAAAGGGATGCTAGTGGCAGTCTTAACGCCAATAGTCCCTATCATCTACCAGTCTATAGATGCAAAGACCCTTGTCTTAGATTGGAAGGCAATTAGCTTAGCTGCCTTAGGTGGTCTAGTGGCTTATCTTGCGAAGAACTTCCTGACACCATCTCAGATAGTTGTCACAGACGCTGATCCAACTAGCGTTAAAAACGTTTCTGACGGTTCATCTCAAGTGAATATCATGTCTAAGGTGATAGCTATCATCATGATACTATCTATATCTGTCTCAGCTTCATCACAAGGTTTTTTTAAACCATTGTCAAAAAAACCTGAATATAATAACTTAAAAGGAGCTCATGTCACATCTTCGGACAGCACGTTTTTCTCTGTAAGACCGATTGCCAACATAGCAGCTATGTCGCTCCCAGCTTTCCAAGCGATGGCTGGCGCTGGGATTGGGTTGCAGAATATAACCTATAATTATAATTCGCAGCGATATTATTGTAATTATTCCATAAATGGCATCATGTTTGCTGGTGGCAACATTGCTCCAGCTACGCCAACGCCGACGTTAACCTATGCCCTGATGATTGGGTTCTTAAACAACTTGATCATGATAGGACCTGGGCTCAACGGTGGTAAGATTCAAGGTATTATTTCGATTGGTATCTCACTAAATAATTAATGTTATGAGATTCGGAAAGCACCCACCTATAAAGGACTACAGGTCGTTGTTGTTGAAAGATTATTTCGTATCTGATCTCCCTGACCCACCTGAGGCCTTTGATATCTTGCCAACTGTGATGAAAGAAACTGGCTATCATGACGCTGCTACGTTGTTCCCGATCGATGGCAACGATCAATATGGGTGCTGCACGATTGCGGCACTTGCTCATGCTATTACTGTGTACAATGCAATGATTGGGCTTCGTCAGATCTGGTCAAGAGATGATGTTGTTAAGGTCTATTTTAAGTTGAGTGGAGGATCTGACACTGGTTTAAGTGAGCTAGATGTATTAAACTATTGGAGAAAAAGATATAGAGATAAAATCTTAGCCTATGTGAGCATCGACCCAAAGAATCATGACCACGTGAAGCTAGCTATTCAACTCTTTGGAGGTTGTTATATTGGTTTTCAGGTGCCAGAGAATTGTATGCATGAGTTTAATTCTGGTCAGCCATGGACACCAGGTAGGCTCACCAATGATGGTCATGCGGTCTACGTTACAGCTTATAATGATAATGGCATCTCATGTCTGACCTGGGGAGCACTTCAATACGCAACATGGGAATGGTGGGATGAGTGTGTTGATGAGGCGTACGCGATCTTACCTATCCAGGCTTCAAATGACAACTTCAATAAAACTTTAAAACTTGCCCAGCTGCAAGAAGATCTTAATAAGATAGCTGATTAACATATGTGGGGAATTTTTAATATATTGAGCCAGAGGTTAGCCAGGAAGAGCAGGAATGAGATCTTGGCCCTGTATGGTGATCCGGGTCAATCCTATGAGCAGAGGTACTGTGTGAGTGTAAACATTAAGGCTCAATTTAACTGGTTTCCTTATGCCTCGGAGGTACTTATAAATAAAGATTTTTGGGGTGAGCTAGCAAGGGCCTTTTCAGACCTGGAAACAGCTGGTCTTCAAGGTGAGATAAAGACCTATGATGGTTGTTTGGTGATCAGAAACACTCGTGGTTCTAATTTGATCTCACTTCACGCTTGGGGCATGGCCATGGATTTAAACGCCTCGACCGAGCAGCTGGGGCAAAAGACAACCGGCTTTTCAGATCAGTTCATTGAGATCATGAGAAGATACGTGTACTGGGGAGGCGATTTTATCAGCAGGAAAGACCCGATGCATTTTTCACTTTATGGAGAATGATTATATTTAACACCACTAGGTGGAAAAAGGGTTTAAAAAAGTGGATGCTATTCTTAGCATCCACTTATATTTTCACCAGCTTCCACTAGCGCCGCCACCACCGAAACTTCCACCATCAAAGCCGCCAAATGAACTTCCTACCCCAAGCTCTGAGCTTATAAATGAGCCGCTAGATAATCCTGACCCAAGGTTTAACATGTTGTCAAGTGAATTGTAACTATATGACTGATCATCATCATCAACATGCGCGGCTTTATATGACTGATGATCAAAGTCACTCACCTTTATCTTGTGAGTGATGCGATCTTTTTCTGTCGCACTATCGACATCTACTTGATACTCGGTAAAATCTTGCTGATGCTCTGTTGGCAGCTTTTTAAAATCTTCATCACTGATGACGACTGGAGCTTTTTTGTGCTTCCAAAATAGTAGGTTCATAGTTCAAATTTTGATTTGTTAGGAAATTTTGTTTCTAAATAGTTTATTAGCGGTTGAGCTATCATGTCTGATGTAGAAAAAAATAACCTATCATTTAGCTCTATCTCGCTGAATTTATCTTTTATCTTTAAATCTTGCATAAACTCAAGTTTAGAGACATTATTATCTGCACAATATGTAGTCTTTAGACAAAGCTCAACTGATCTATGTTTAAACGTGTTGATAAAAGAGGTCTTATTAACTATCATTGGTGCGTGGATATCAAAGTTTAAAGCATTTGGGAACTCGGCTAACGTGTTTTGCGTCTTAAGTAACTCTCTATTAAATATGCTGCCTAATCTTAGGCTCAATAAACCATTGTGCCAATATTTAAAATCACTCACACTAAGATGTCTTAGCAAGATGTGATCATCGTTCCAATAGATAAAATTTTCTGATATGCGTTTATCATAACACGCGTGGAGTAGTTTATTATAGACTGAGTATTCTTTTCTACCTGGTATATCTTTATGAAAGATATCTATCAGCCCGTCGTCATCATTAAATCTAAACGCTGGAAGCACATATCCTATTAAAAATATCTTTTCCCACCCAATAAGATATTTTTCGATCGATCTCAAAGTGTACTTAAGTTCAAGCCCCCTATGTACCTCATCAATATATGGTATTACTATCGTCAATCGGTTTAAATTTTATGACAATGCCAGCTGAAGGGTCTGCGTAAACAATTGGCTCGCCGATCTCGTTAGCGATATCCTGATATATGTTTGGAATGCACTCTGAATAGTATTCTTTTTTTATCTCTTTGTAAACAGATTCAAACAGATCTGGTGTCCACTCTGCGCGCATGTTATGATTCTTGCCATTATACGTGAAATCAACGCGCCAGCCATTTTTGAATGTGTATGATTTTTTGATGATCATCGTCTTTGATTTAAAGCCTCCTTTCTTAATAATCTTGGCAACATGCTTTCTATAAATAATTTATTTTCAAATAACGCATCATTAAATGTTATTAAGCATCGCTTCCCGTTTATCATAGTCGTCGCATTGATCAATTTATAACCCTCCATTTGCCGGTGTACTTTAAAAGTTATCAGCATTCCGTCAATTTCTTTTTTCATATCCTTGATCTTTGAATTTACAAACCAGCTGAAGATGATTTCTCGCATCATAATGCGTCATTAATCTCTGCATCCGAACTATAGTAGCAGAATAACTAAGAAAAATCTTAGGAGCAATCTCTTTCGCCGTGAGTCCAGATGAAAGATAGATAAGTATCTTGGTATTTTTTTCATCGAAAATATCATCTAATTGGCGGCTCATGCGGTGATTTTATTCTTTTCTTCGAGAATTGAATTGATCGATCTTTTCTTTTTTACAGGGATTTAAAAAATGAAATTTCATTTCCCTCGTACATTGTTACGAGTTCACCTTTAATGAACAAACTTTCCTTGATTACCCTGAAGTCAAGAGATAATCTCGACTCTGAAGTTGTATTTATTTCAGTCCCGTGAGACAACTTACTACCGGGGAAAATCAAAAACTCTCCTTGATTTACCTCTTGAGGGGAATAATCTTTCTTTCCCGGTTCTGATTCTATGTAAATGCTATTCGAACCACTTGCCAGCGTAAGAGGTAGCCATACATTCATTTCGTTCTCATCGCAGCCATACTCACTATCTAAGTGAAATTTGATACTCATGTTGCCGGGAAACTGTATTCTGAAATTCGAGAATCTTTGGACTGTGAGTTTTTCATCAAATAACGGCTGAACAATGATTTTCAAAAATTGCTCGTAACATGAATAAAAGCGTTCATTGCCTTTTACATCTTTCTCGAATCTCTCAATCCAATAAGATTGGGGATACCCTAAAAGATGAATGTTTTCTAAATCGGGTACGTCAAAAATGTAGCTGACGATGTCTCTAAATGGGAACATTTCTTTATCGTATGATAATTTTTTAATCCTAACTTTCATAATTATTTTCTTTTAAAGGCCATCGAAATAATATTTTGCTTTCCTATTTCACGCGGTTTTCTAATTATGTCCTCATGATCAGATTCGTCAGTAAACTGCCAGCCATATTTCTGCATAAATGCAGCAAGCGTGAAAGGGGTGAAGTGCCTGATGTGCTCATTAGGTTTTCTGTGATGCCAGCTATCGAACCACGCAACGCCTTCTGTAAAGAGATGACAATAAGGAAGTGAAACGCAGATCGTCTCGCACTGCACGTCTCTGAGAAATGAGCAGTCAGGATAATGCTCGATCACGTCCCAGAACGTGTAAACATCGGCTTTGATCAGCTCAGGCATCAGGTATGCGCTTGTCAGTGGCACGCCCGTCACGTCATGCCCATAGCGATTTGGAATCGATTCTTTGACAGCTTCGAGAAAAGCCCCATTTCCATAGCCTACGTCCATGATGCTGCGGATCGCTCTGCCGTGCGCTCTGGTAACGAAATTAAGCCTCATCGCTTGGAGCGAGTCATTTCCGCGCTTATAGTCATCAGTGTCGTATATAGCAGAATAAGCTGAGTCATATTTATAGGGTCTATGATCGAGCTGCGCGATGACTCCTATACGATCTATTTCGTAATGATACCCGTCTGATGTGACGAAGATTTTATTCATAGTGTGTGTTCGTTTGGTGTATGTTGTTTACAGTTTGTTCGTTCTAAAAACCACGCGCAATGATATTCTTTTCCTAGAGCTTGCGCAAGCACAAGCGCGGGCCCTTGGTTACAATAAAGAACTGAGCAGCTATTCACGACGCATGCGAGATCGAGAACATCTTCGCAGAATAAATAATCAATCTCGTTATCATAATCCGCTTTGAATTTGTGCCATTCGCTTGGAAAGCCAATAAAGAAAACTTCATCGAATTGCGTTCTAGCGCTGTCATAAATTCTTTTCCAGTCAATCGGCGTCAGGTCGCCATTTTTTTCAAGATGTACTTTTCCGTGCCAGCGATCAGTGAGTGAGATAAGCGCGTAATTTGTTTTCGGCGAATATTTATAATCACCAATCGTTATCCACGGAACGCAAGGCTTCGAATACGCAATTCCGAAATATTCGAAATATCTCTGCACATGATAAACGTGCTTTAGGACGCGACCTCTCTGTTTGCGCGCAGCGTCGAGATCATAATCTAGTTTACACCCCGGCCAAACGCTCCATTTAGATTCTTCTTCTGACTGCGGATTGAATGAAGCGACCGAGCGAATAAAAGGCTGAGCCAATAATATTCTCTTCACACTGTCATATTGATTGCTTCTCTCAAAGTTTGCATTTTTCACAATGTAGTCAGCAATGCGCTGCTGCTTACAAACTTCTGAGACAAATGGGAGGCTCCAAAGTATATCACCGATATTTCCTGAATGAGCAAATATCATATCTCTTTATTTTTTGTCCCCTTTGAAAATTTGGTAAAGTTGTTCTATTAAAAAACTGTCATAATAGCCATCCTTATTTTTCTCCGCACGAATCCATGAATTGGTATTTGCAATCGGGCAATAGTCATGAAGAAATCTGCCGAACTTCACCGCTTCTATTTCCTCTCCACTATCTGAGGAATTTAATTTTGAAAATGCGTTTGCGAATCGACGCAGGTCTTTTTGAACTTCATCTTTTTTATAACCGAATATCTTTTGGTCAATTTTATCCAAATAGTCGGCGAGCATTAAGAATCTATGAGGCGGAATAATATCAGCCAAATCTTCCCATTTCATCTTTTCTTCTTTTAATTTATCCATAGAGAATGGTTTTTAAATTCTTTTTGCAATTTTTAATATGTCATCAA
>PRDV01000056.1 GCA_003174035.1 Candidatus Babelota bacterium | reverse complement strand
TGTTGCATTTTTCAAAATGGGTAGCCGCTTACTTAAGCGGCTACCTATACATAGCGTCAGAAATCTAATGCTTGCGAGGCATTGATTGTATCTTCTAAGAGCGCTAGTCTGGATGGACCAAGAGCTCGTAAAAACCCTATTGTTCTTTGAGAGACAAGTAGTCCTGGCCAGAACCGAGCAATCACTAGTAAGAAGGGCGAAGGAAGCTGTGAGGCCATCTGTTGGGTAATATTTGGATAAAACCTTTCCCATTGTTGTGCATGAGGAAGTTTAACGCCCATAGATCCGATGATCTTAGTTAGTGCAATCATACGCTGCATCGCTCTGTCTCGATCAATGGTGCATAAGCTCTCAACAAAGGGTTTGTATTTTTCCTGCATAATGAAAAGTAATGGATTTTCAAGCATATGCAATGCATGATACGGGTTATCAAGTTGAGCAAGATGCTGATCGGTTAAGAGATTGAAAAAATTTCTAAAGTCGTCGGCAATTGGGTGGTCATCAGGTATCTTGCTTACAAGATCATCCACCTTAGTTATTTTCTTTTTAAAGTATGATGCGAGTCGTGAGAACTTCAAAAGAAGGGTATTCACCAGCATGACTCTTCCGGTGATTGGCTCAGAGAAGTAGCGATTCCCTCTATAAGTAAGGTAAAGAATAAGTGCTACTAAAGACATGCCACCTAATCTATACTTTATGCCTTCGGCAAAGAATGCACAGTGACCAGCAGCCCACAACGCAAGCTGTGTGCCCGCAAATCGAGTCCAATACTTGAGACTAGGAAACCAATCTGCATTAGTAATATGATAATGGAGATCAAAAAGCTTATAGAGTTGTATATCTTCTGGAATGGTGGTATCAAAAGCATTAGCAATATCCACTCCTAAACGGCCTTCTATTTTTGGTACATCAACGACTTGCTCAAGAGCTACTGGTTTGCCTGAACGCCATGCTTCAAGTGAGCTGATTAATCCATCAAAATCGATATAGTTTTCAAGCATGCCTAAAGAGATACCCATGCCATTGAGCGTGTTTTCATTAATAACAGAAAGCATGAGTTCTTTGGTAAGAGGTTTGTTATCTTGAAAGAGTCTAATGAGCCTTTGAAGAGCTGGTATATCAAATAATGCGGTGATGATTCCTTGACCATAGCTTTCTGCTAACGCTTCAACAAGCTTATCCCAAGCAATGAGTTTGATAATAGAGCCAATGAGAGACGTGTTTTCGGTATCGTCAGCAAACATAAAGGTAAGAAGAAGAGTAAGCAGCTTATCTGCCCGTGAATACTTATTAAGAAGATCCGCGCCAGGTGCAAGTGTAAGTGTTGCAGTGCAATTAATAGTCTTAGCGATACGCTCTGAAGATACGACAGTACCGGCAAGCATATCATCTATGACTGCATGCAGTTCATCGAGATTTACATACTTATTAATATCTGAACCAACAGCAACTCTTTTGAGCGTATCCTTAAGCTCTCGTAGTTTTGCATCTTTCTTTTCTGCTTTTCCTTTGAAATGAAAAAGATCAATAATGATCTCTAAGATGGTTTGTGCTTCAGCGCAATTAAGAAGCGCACTCCAGCCTTCAAAATGAAAGGCGCTTTTCAGCTGAGCTGCTTTCTTTTTAGGATCATTTTCTGCTTCATTTGCGCACAGGCGGAAATAAGCTTTGAGGTTTTTTACATCAAAATAGCGTTCAAGACTGCCAGGCTCAAGTGAGAAAAGCTCCGGTAAGCGGTCCATATTAAGTGACAAAAGCAAGCGGAGTAATTTTCTTTTCTCAAAACTCTCATCATTGTCTTCGGCAAAAAATGCGCCCAATTCAAGGAAAAATGACTTGAGATTTACATAGGTGTTAATCTGTTTTCGGTTGAACGAAGCTGGTGGTTGCTCCGCCACTAGCAGCGATGGTGCTGTCGCTTGCGCGGGAAGTGCTGCTTCTATTGGCACCGGTACCAAAGCTTGTCTATCTGCCTGCGCCGGTGCCGTCATTCCTGATGGCACGACCATCGGTGATGGTTGAGGTGCAAGAGTTGAAGGTAGGTCTGGTTTTTCGCTTGCAAAGGTAAGAGTGCTGAGCGCACAGAGTGCGCTCAGTAAAGATGTTATAAATTTCATGAGAATCCCTTCTTATGATTTCCTCGTTATTTCTTTAGTTCTTTCTTCTCGATTTCTTTCAGCTCGAGTTGTGGTCCCTGCTCTTCACGAGCTACCTGAGCTAAGCATCTCATGATGCGATCCATGGCTCTTTCTTTATTGCGAATAAAGTCAATAACGAGATACATAAGACCATGGAAAGCAAGATTAAATTCTTCGATTTTTGCTTCTTTGAATCCTAGTGAGCGAAGAAGCGGTTGGAACTTAAAGCATTCAATGAGCATAGGGGCAGTGACGGGTTGTTTTTTAAGAAGATGATTAATGAGCCTCTTAAGTGCGATAACGTCGCAGTAATCCTCGAGTCGGTAACCGAAGAGTGCTGGTAGCCTATCAAGATAAATGCATTCATCAATGGACGGATTGCCTTTATAATACTCAAGAAGAGCTTCAAAGGTCTTATCTATTTCAAGAAATTCGAGAGATTTCATATCTCGCTGAAGAGCATCAACTTTAAGACAGCCACGTAAGGCTTCTATTGTTGAATAAGCGCCGAGCTTCAACAGTTTTTTCTGAGCCTTTTTGAGGCTTTTTTGTGCCCTTGCAAGAGTGTCTTTGTGAGCGGTAGTTTCCTTCACCTGCTCTGCAGCTTTGTTAAGATTCTCAATTTGTGTTGTCAATTGAGTGATTTCTTCTAAAAGCGCAGCTTTTTTGGCATCGCGTGTGGTATCAAAATAATCATTGTTGGTTTTCTTGAGCAACTCTTTTAGTTTTGGTGCATCAAAATAGGTATCAACAGTTTTTTCTTCTGCTTGTTGGCCTTCACCAAGAGAGATGGGTAATCTACCTATCTTGAGTGCATCAATATAAGCATTGATAATGTCCTTAAGAACGGTATCGCTTACCTGATTTTCCTGGCCTTCGCTTGCATCTTCATCATTCCTTTCATCTGAAAGAATGGCGCCGAGTCTAAAGAGGAATCCTTTGACATTGAAATACTTACGTACTACGTCAAGTGCGGATTCTTCATTGCTTACTGCTTGCTCCAGTCGTTCAAGCGTATTTTTTTCCATGGCAATAGTAATGGTGCTTGCGCTAACAAGCAAGGTGAGTAAAAGCATACAACGTTTCATGTGCATATCCTTTCAATAGATGACTACGCGCAAAGGAGAACGCTCCTTGTAGGGCGCATAGCAATTACATAACTTATGAGTAACGTTAGATGCGTGGAAAATCCAGCATTGTAGATTTTATAACCTCCACACATTGGCAAGAAAAACAATGACTATTTTTCCTGCTTGTAATTTATAGTAGTTTGTTTTGGTTGAGCTGTCAACCGGCCCATGAAATGCTTCTACTGCGGTAACGGTAGCATCATTACTTTTGCACACGCTTACTGATTTATCCGATCACACTGTATGTTTGAGCCGATATTCGAGGGTAAGGCCCCTCGATATTGGCGAGTTCAGTGTGGAAAGGGGGTACCAGGGGGGAATCCCCATGGCCGCGGGTTTGCAAAGGGCCCGCGGAGAGGCCCTTGCCAGGAGGCACTTTTTCACAGGGTCCCAGACGATAAATTCTAGGATTTATAGGCCAAATTTTTTACAAAAATCAGTAAATGTTTTAAATCTTGTAAAATTCTCGCCGGTTTCAGCTTCTTTCAAAGCCAATTCGGTTTCCTGGTTAGGGATATGCTCATGCAATAGACAATGATTAACTTTCATATAATCCTCCGAGCAACCCCTTAAGTAAAAGAGTGATTTTTTTACTTTGTTGTTTCAGGAAGAAGTATATCATAACGAGGGGCTCGCTGTAAAATAGTAATTACTCGCGGTAATTCACCCGGGCTGTGGTAATTTTGTACCACATTCCTGCGCGCCAACCGCAAATATAATTACATAATAAGCAATATAACTTCAAGAGGTTGACAAAAACTGGTTTTGCTAATAAAATTTTATATGATTAAATGAAATAAAAGAGTGGTTGCTTTGCTATCTATCTTGTACTATCTTTAAAGCGGTTTATGGAACCCTTTGCATAGTGTCAAGGATGCAAAAACGCTATTTTTGCAGATGCTGCCTGAGCGCAACAGCATATTCGACAATTCATGTATACGGATAATGAGGATTGTTGAAATCCAATGTCTAAAAATTGAGCGCTTATTTTCAATGAGGATCCAATGAAATACGTAATAATAATACTGCTTTGTGGAATGAACATATTCGGTATGGAAAAAACAGTACAAAGTCCCGCCATAGCATCCCAAGAAACTCGTCAAGCGGTCAGTGATTTGTTTGAGATCACCTATCTTGGAGATCTAGATCATCTTCAAGTGCTATTACCGGGTAATAGAGACTATTTTAAAGCTCGCAATTCAAAAGGATCTACTCTTTTGCATATAGCTGCCTATTGTGGGCATCTTGAAATAGTCAAGTGGCTCGTTCAAGAGCTTCCTGATCTCGTTTTTATGGTGCAGCAAAATGGAGATACAATACTTCATGCAGCGGCTGCTGGGGGCAGTCTTGCTATCGTGGGATTTTTGTCAAAAGAATATCCACAACTAATTGACAAGGTAAATCGCTATAATCTTACCGTACTTGAAATGGCAGTGAACAAAAGGCAAGAAAGAGTTGCGCGTTGGTTAATTACTTATTATCCCCATTTAGTACACATGGTTCACGAACGGGTGATTGCGAGCATAGAGCTTATTCTGCAAGGGAAAAAGCTCATTTTGAATCCTGTATTGATTAGGATGGTTGATGATACTCGTTATACTGTATTACATAGAGCGGCTGCAAGCGGAAATCTCGGGATAGTTGCCTGGTTGGCAACCAATTTTCGTGATTTGGTCACTAAAGTCGATAAGCAGGGAACTCCAATTCTTCATGTTGCAGCACGTGAAGGTCAATGGGAAGTGCTCAAGTGGCTTGCACATAGCTATCCGTTTTTGATGCATGAAACAACTCAAAATAGTATTACTATTTTTCATGCTGCGCTTTCATCAAAGAATAAACAGATGATACAATGGCTTGCGCATGAATATCCTGATCTCGTGACAAGAAGTGAAGGAGGCCCTAATGGAATGCATATGGCAGCTCAGGTAGGGAATCTTGAACTCTTGCAATGGTTGGTAAAAAAGCAGCCAGCATCAGTCAATATAGTTGATAAAGTCGGAGCTACCGTTCTTCATCGAGCAGCTGACCACGGTCGTTTCGAGGTAGTAAAGTGGCTGAGTAGTAACTATCCGCATCTCCTTACCATGGTTCATCAAGATGGCAGCACGGTGCTCCATATTGCTGTCCGTAAAGGTGGTATTGCTATGGTGCAATGGCTCGTTGAGCAGTGTCCTAGTCTAGTTACCATGGTTAAGCATAATGGTAATACCGTGATTCATGAGGCTGTTCAGCAAGGAGCTAGTACGTTAGTGCGATGGCTAGCAGAGCGGTATCCAGACCTTGCAAGGAAGGCTAGCAAAGATGGAATTACTGCGCTTCATATGGCGATCCCTCTAGGGAAGCTTCCGATAATAGAATGTTTAATAGAAGTATGTCCTGATCTTTTGACTGAACTAGACCACCTTGGGAGGACTCCTGCTCAGAGCGCAAGACGGTCGGGAAAGGTTAAAATTGCAGCATGGTTAGAAGGCAAAATTCTTGAAAAAAGCGAAAAGGAACTGCCCACGGTTGATAACGAGTGTTTGACGCTATTTCATGAGGCAGCCCAAAAGGGAAATCTTCATACAATGAAATGGTTAGCGGTAAGATACCCTGCATTAGTGAGGTCGTCTCTGGATGGTTTTACAGCAGTACACCGTGCAGCGGAACATGACCGTTTTGATATCGTACAATGGTTGGTTACGAGTTATCCGGAGGCAGCGATCAGGGTTTGTCAAGATGGAAGTTCTATACTCCATATAGCGGCTCGTAACGGTGATCTTCCTATGGTGGCATGGCTTATGGAACAATGTCCACAGTTGGTAAAAATGGCTCTGCCTGATGGGAGCACCGTACTCCATGAGGCAATCCTTGCCTATAGTATTCCGTTAGTTGAGTTGCTGGTGACAGCATATCCAGAATTAGTAATGATGGTAAGTCATGATGGCAGTACAGTGCTTCATAGGGCGGTTGAGCTCAATTTTTTTACGATGGTGAGATGGTTAGCGGAAACATACCCAGATCTAGTAGCGATAGCAGATAAGGCAGGGTGTACCGCACTGCATAGAGCGCTTGTACAACGACGTGCTGAAATTGGTAACTGGTTGGGTAAGCATTACCCCTTAAGATAAAACCAGAGAAGATCGGTAGAATGGGTTGTAAAGAAGAACTTCTTCTCGGCTCAATAGATTTTGGGAATAACAGTTAATCTTACATTAAGGATACTATGCTTTATAAAATCATGAGTATAATTGTATGTGCCACAAGCATGTATGCTATGGAGAAAACAGCAGAAAAAGTACCTACAGAATCTCGTGAAATCTCTCCACAAGCGATTAAGGAGTTATTTCAGACTGCAGGGTCTCAGAGGCCGGATCGAGTGAAAATTTTGTTGGAAAGTGGTATCCCGCACAATTGTCGCAATCGTTTTGGTGCTACAATTTTGCATGCAGCTGTTGCTGGGGGAAACATGGAAGTTGTGCAATGGTTAGTACAACACTATCCTGATCTGTTGAATGTAATTGATGTCGATGGGTATACTGCTTTTCATAGAGCAGCAGTTAAAGGACAATTTAAAACAATGTTCTGGTTGGCTGATCAGTATGTACTTGTACCGGGAATCTTTGATGACAGAGATGGTTCTCTAGGATCGGACGGAAAGCTTTTAGCAACTGTCTGGTGGTTGGCAGGGCATTTTCCAGAGCTCATACAACACAGATATCATGGCAACACCTTACTTCACATTGCTGTTGAGTTAGGAAAACTTAAGCTCGTGGATTGGCTGGTTTTTTACCATCCAGAACTCAAGAGCGTGGTTAATGAGAACAATGTTACCGTTCTGCATACCGCAATCGAGCACTATAATTTTAAAATGGTAACATGGTTGGTTGATCAGTGCCCGGATTTGGTGGCACTAGTTAGGTGGGACGGAAGCACGGTTATTCATATGGCTGCTCGTAGAACTTCGGTACTATTGAAATGGCTGGTAGAAAGATACCCTGATTTAGGGACAAAAATAAAATTTGATGGCAATACCGTATTTCATGAGGCGGCTCTTGCAGGAAAGTTTGGTTCTATCAAATGGCTAGCAGAAAGATATCCAAATCTCATAGAAATAACCAACAAAGAGGGCGATACTGTTCTTCATATAGCGGCTCGTCAAAATTATGCTGACATGATGCGATGGCTGATGGAAAAATATCCTCGTCTCGTGCATAAAAAGAATAACAATAGCATGACGGCGGCAGATATAATCAAGCAAGCAGGACGCCAGCACATGATGAAATTATTACAAATCCCGATTGATCAAGGAATACCTGCAACTCAAGCCGTTGTTAGAAAAGAAAAAAAGGAATTGAGCGATGCACGATCAGATGATCGGAAACTTTTTGGACATCTATCGACAGAAGAAATGTACCAGGGATATCGAGATATAGCTGATGTACCTCTTTTACAAAAAGCAGTTATTGAAGGCGACCTTACTCTCTTGCAACAGGTGGCAACGCAGTTTTCAGATCTTACGAAAATAATTGATAAAAATGGCTATACGCTGCTCCATATGGTCGCCGAAAATGGGCATCTCGACCTAGTACAATGGTTGGTAAAAAAGTATACGAATGTAATAGAAACATTCGATAACGACGGAAATTCCGCACTGGATGTAGCAGTTATAAAAGGACGGATACCTATTGTGCAATGGTTGGCAAAATCGTTTCCACAACTAGTACGTAGGCAGTACAAGAAACGGGGCACGATTTTTCATCTAGCGGTCGAACACGGCCATTTTGAAATCGTGCAATGGCTAGCCAGTGAATATTTTTCGCTGGAAAATATCGTTGATAGCAATAACGCTACGCTGCTTCATAGAGCTGTTAGATACGATCGCCTTGACATAGCAAAATGGTTAGTTAAGCAGTATCCTGCTATGGCGATGATGACGTGCTATGAAGGAAATTCGGTACTCCACGAAGCAGCTCTCTATGGAGGTTTTCCTATGCTGAATTGGTTGTTAAAAGATTTCCCGCAGTTAGTAAAAATGGTGAATAGGGATAGGAGCAGCGCACTGCATCAGGCGATTCGCGGAAAAAGTATTGCAAAGATGGAAGCTCTTATACAAAAAGATCCGGATTTAATGAAAATGTGCACAGAGGATGGAACTACTCCGCTGCATATAGCTGTTATGTGTAAGAGTCTTTATATGGTAAAAATACTCGTGGATAAAGATCCCAGTATAGCAACTGCAAAAGATTGCTATTCTATGACCGCATTAGATATAGCTCTGCAAGAAGGACATGTAGAAATTGCGCTCTTTCTCGGAACGCAGACTTCAAGCGTAAAATCTGAAATTAAGGAAGGTGTTGCGCAAGAAATAAAGGACTTATTTGTTGCTGCATCGTCTAACAATAAGACGCATCTTGAAGCACTTTTGGCAAAAGGCTTTGATTACAGCATGCGTGACGAAACAGGGGCAACTATTTTGCACGCGGCAGCATCTCACCCAGCTGGTGATTCAGTACGGTGGCTAGCAAAAATATTTCCAGATCTCTTGAAAATGGTTGATAAAAAAGGAAATACGGCGTTTCATGTAGCAGTTAAGAGTGGGCGTCTAAAAACAGTTCTTTGGTTAGCTGATAAATATGAAGAAATACCGGGAGTTTTTGATCAAGAATTAGGCTGTCGAGGGACAAGCGAAAAGCAACTAGCGGTTGTGCAATGGTTGGCAAAGAGCTATCCGGAAACCATCCGCAGACAAGATGAAAATGGGAATACGGTAATGCATTTTGCTGCCCAGATGTGCCAACTAGCGGTGATACAGTGGTTGACAAAAGAATATCCAGACTTAGTCAATAGAAAGAACTGCGCAGATAAAACTGCAGCAGATGTAACAAGTGGGGAAGTTAAAGAATGGTTAACAAAGCATGGTACAGAAGTAACACCTCCGATGCAAGGAGCAGAACTTTTTGATGCAGTAAGCTCAGGAGATAGGGCGCGCCTTGAAGCGGCGATAGCACAAGGAATACCTTTTGGGCTTAGAGCTCTAGAGGGGGAGACTATTCTTCATAGAGCATGTGGTAAAGGGGATCTTGAAATGGCTCAATGGATTGCACATACGTATCCTGATCTTGTATGCGAGCTGGCTGATCATGGGACCGTGCTTCATAAAGCAGCTCGAACTGGTCATCTTCCGATAGCCAGATGGCTGTGTAAGGAATATCCACAATTAATGAGTATTACTTCAAACAATGGCTTTTCCGTACTTCATGATGCACTCGATTCAAAGCAAATTGTTGTATTGGAGTGGTTTATATCGATCAATCCAGATCTTCTTAAGATGATTACTCATAGCGGCAAAACAATACTGCATTTAGCTGTTGGGAGAAAAGGGTACTTTGAAATGGTGAAATGGCTTATCAATACCTATCCAAGTCTGGTTAAAATGGTTGACAAGGATGGGAATACGGTTCTCCATGAAGCAGCTTATAAGAACAGGCTTGATGTAGTGCAATTGTTAGTACAAACATTTCCACATTTACTGAAAATGACAAATAAGAGCGGTTTGACAGCACTTGAGGTGGCTAAAAATCATGCTGAGATTTGTCATTGGTTAGCTAACGTGAAGTGAGGGTTATAGAAGCTTGTGCGAAAATTTTAAAAAGTGTAAAGCGAGAATACTATGTATAACAAAATAATATGTATAAGTATAATGATGTTTGGCATTCACCTGTATGCGATGGAGAAAACGTCAGAGCAACCGGTGCTGACCGAAGAATCGTATGTTCAACAGAAAATTAACGAACTATTTAATGCTGCGCGTTCTGGACAAATTGATCAACTTAAAGCCTTATTGGACGAAGGTGTTCCCTATTACTGTATCAATCATGTAGGCGCTACAATTTTGCATGTAGCAGCGTTTGAGGGATATTTTGACATCGTACAATTTCTAATAAAAAAGCATCCTGATCTCATGAACATAATTGATTTCTATGGATACACAGCGTTTCACCTAGCAGCAAGTAACGGACATTTTAAAACGATGTTTTTTTTAGCTGATGCATATGATTATTTACCAGGAATCTTTGATGATAGGGATCGTTCTGTGGGATCGCAAGGGAAGGTTCTCGCTAGTGTTCAATGGTTGGCAAGGCACTGTCCACAGCTCATACTAAAACAAGGCAAAAATGGTACAACAGTGCTTCATTTTGCTGCTGAAGAAGGGAGCCTTGCCTTAGTCCAATGGTTGGCTTTTAGCTATCCAGAATTGATCCGCATGGTTAATAATAACAATGCTACAGTGCTTCATATCGCAGTCGACCATTCTCATTTTGAAATGGTAAAATGGTTGGTTGGTCAGCACCCAGATCTTGTTACCCTAGTTAGGCGCGATGGAAGCACGGTTATCCATATGGCTACGCGAAAAAAATTAGTACTATTGAAATGGCTCGTAGAAAGATACCCAGATCTGGCAAAAAAAATAAAATT
>PRDV01000022.1 GCA_003174035.1 Candidatus Babelota bacterium | reverse complement strand
GCATCTGAGGATTTGGGTGCAACTTTGAAATATATTAATGGTCTAGGCGTGACTGCTGGTCTAAAAGCGGTTATTACTGGTGCATTAGGTGTTGCAGCCGCTTACCAAGGTTGGCATCATACAAAAGAACTAGCTGGCCACATAAGCCGCTTCGATGGGAAACAAGCTTATACGCCTCAATTTAAAAACATAGGCTGGCACGGTGTTGGTGCTGGCGGTATGTTCTATACTTCCTATCAGCTTCTATGGAATTACTGCAGAGTGTATGCAAAGCAAGCGCTCAACATGAAATAAGCTTCTTAACAATTTTTATGATTAGGGCTCCTCACGGGGGCCTTTTTTTATGCCCCTGTTTTGCTCTATTTAAGAATTCGATAATCAAAAGAGAATGTGATAGTATGTGTGATGAGGATAGTACTTAGACCAAACTGGAGAAGTCATGAGCAATTTTTTTAAGGTAACTTTATTAGTTCTTTTTACACTTCATCTTCAACTTGTGGGTATGGAATCGCTTGAAAAAACGTTAACACAAATAAACCAAGTGTTGTCTTATGAAGAGTGGAAGGAAGCAGCGAATGATAAAGAGGCTCTTGATAAATGGCGGGCCGAGCAGCCGCCGGAATTGCCCGATGAATTTGGTCTGCTGTTAATAGCATGTAAGCAGGGGAATAGTGAAAGTGTTAATTTTCTTCTGACGCGTTACCCATCATTTTTGAACTTACGAGATCTCGAGGGTAACACTCCATTACTTGTTGCTTGCAGATTCGGTCAAAAAGAGCTCGCTGTCACTTTATTAAGCCGTGGTGCGACGCTCAGTGGAGCTGATTTTTTAGATGTCTGCCGTGCCCGGAAGCATTTACCCGAAAATCCGTTTGAAGGTATCTTAGAGATATTGATGAGTAATGAAACTTACGTACAAGAGGCTATCAAAGAAGCTTTTCTTAAAAATGATCGTGATTCGCTTGATTTTTTAATATTGTATGGTGTGAATCAGGATTTGATAACGGGTAGCACCATTACTCCCTTTAATGTAATGGATCATGATAAACAGTTACAAATCTGGCAGATGTTAGATGTCGCATTGACTAAACAAACAAATTGGCTTCATCATCATAGTGCTCACCTTGGACGTATCCCTCGTTATTTAGCATTGAGGAATAGGAACTTTGTTGATCAGCACGGCAGATCATTGTTGCACGTCGCATGCATGCACGGTAATGTGCAATTAGCAAAGAATTTAATCGAAATGGGCTATGATGTTAATGCATCCGACGAATCTGGATGGACGCCGCTTCATTTGGCTGCTCGCTATGGTCAACGGGCTGTAGTAGAGCTGCTCCTTGAATGTGGTGTCAATCAAGAGCTTATTGATCGAGATAACAAATGGAAAGCAATGCATTGGGCCGCTTGGGCTGGGTTTGACCAGATAGTAAGATTGCTCAATAAGAACACCGCGCTGAGTTTTAATGAAAGACGGCAACTGTATAATATTGGCGGTCATTTAACGAGGACATTTTCGGAAATTTTAACGGCGGTGAGACTCGGAAAGACCAAAGAAGTAAAAACTATGTTCAACCTTGAGCATAAAGATATAACTGATGCACATGGAAGAACACTGCTGCATGGTGCATGCGCAGTTGGCAATGTTGAGCTCGTGAAATTTTTTATCGAACAGGGGTTGCATAAGAATGCACGTGATGAAAGTGGCATGACACCACTTCATGTAGCTGCTCGTTATGGTTATGGTGATATAGTTGCTATGCTCAAAGCTGCCGGTGCAGATGAAACGATGTATGATAATGGTAATAGATTAGCAAAGGACTGGGCCACATGGGCGAGTGTAGTTTTGAGAGGGCAGCTAAACGTTGACTCAGCACTAGAAATTGAAGGGGATGACCTTTTCGATGCTTATCTTTTGAGCGTCGAGGAGCGAAAAAAAATGCGGTTACTCGATGCTGCAAAAAAAGGAGACATGGCAGCACTTACCTTACATTTTACGGAAAAAGACAGAGATATCAAAGATGAAAATGGCAAAACAATGCTCTATCTCGCAACTGTCTATGGTCATCGGGCAGTGGTAGAATTTCTTATTGACCATGGGGTGAATATTAATAACGACGATGTATGGGGAATGACACCACTGCATGCAGCTGCCCGCTATGGTATGCCCGAAATTACTGCACTTCTGCTTAAAAAAGGCGCTGCCCTAGGTTCTTTCGATAATAACTTTTGGACTCCTCTCCACTGGGCCTCTTGGTTAGGTAATTATGCTGTTGTTGAGATGCTTCTTGCCGCCGGATGCGACAGTAATACAAAAATTTTTGATAATGATACTCCGCTCCATATCGCATGTGTAGGAGGGCATGCGAAAATTGTACGATTACTTTTAAAGAAAGGTGCCAACATTGATGCTCAAGGACGGTTAGGTTGGACTCCACTTGGAGAAGCATGTTTTACCGCTTCAGAATCTAGTGTGTGGGGCTTAATAGAGCTGGGAGCTTCGCTGGGGTCTTTAAAGGATAGCATTGATCATTCAACAACCCCAGTTGGGATGCTATTCGCTTCACGCTATTGTTTGATACCCGTTGCTCCGTATATCGATGGATGGTTAAAAGGAAGAAAGCGCATTCTTGAATATCTGATGTCCAAAGGTGTAGATTCAACCTGGGCTTTACATTCCGCATGTTCTTTAGCAAACGCTCTTCGTGATTGTACTAAAAATATGCTGCTGGTTAGCTTCCTTTTACATAAAGGTGCCAATCATAATCTTAAAGACTCGCGCAAAAAGATGCCATTTAGTTATTATCCTGGTATTGACCAGGTACTCTTCGATTATTTCTTTGAAAAACGGAAAGAACACAATTTCCTTGCTGATTTTGGCACGACTTTATTGCATCGTGCTGCCGGCATGGGTAAAGAGGATTGCGTTTTACAATTGCTACAAGAGGGTTTTGATAGTAATATCAAAGACCATCAGGGTGCGACGCCACTTCATGAGGCTTTGGAAGATTCTATTGCCGAACTTCTGATAGAAAAAGGTGCTCTGGTTGATGCCAAAAATAATCAGGGAAGGACGCCTCTACATCTAGCTGTTATTTCAGACAGCGTGGAAAGAGTACAAATGTTCTTGAACAATAAGGCTATGATCAATGCTCGTGATGCATCAGGCAAAACACCTCTTTTTTTAGCAAAGAGTGTTGAAATGCTAGAATGTCTTCTGAATAATGGCGCTTCCTTAGAAGAGAAAGATAATGAGGGAAAAACAGTTTTTTATAGAGCATGCATGGACCATCAGGAAATCGATGGTTTTGAGAGAATGATGTATTTACTTAATAAAGGAGCTAATACGTCCATAACTGATAAAGACGGTACTCCGTTAGTCCATGTTCTGTGCGCAAAAAATTGGTACCATATTGCAAAATTGATCATTAAAAAAAATCCGGCGTTAATTATGGAAAAAAATCCTAACAATGGAAGAATGCTTATACACATAGCCCGTGATTGTGACTTTCTTAAGCGGCTTTTAGCTGCAGGTGTACCTGTGGATGTTCAAGATAAGCAGGGGAAAACTGCACTGCACCTCTTGTTTGAGGAGATAATGTTAGGTGGTCAAAATGAGGTATCGCTCTACTGGACCTTGGCAGAAATACTCTTGGATAATAATGCAGACCCAAAGCAATATTGTCGTGATCAACAGGGTAAAACTATCCTCTGGTATGCTTGGGAGCAGAGGATGAAATGTGTTGAAAGGTTGCTTTCTGCTGGATTTGATCTAAATCTGCCCCTTTCAAATGGAGTAACACTTTTTCATCATTTTTGTCTACATAACGAAATTCACAATGTTAAAGTTCTGATGGGGCATGGTGCTGATGTGCATGCTCGAGATGCGTTTGGCAGAACCCCTCTACTCTGTGTACCCATAGTTTCTTTACCAAATTCACTTGATTCGAGGAATTTAGTCAAATTTTTATTAGATGCGGGAGCTGATATAAATGCAAAAGATAATGAGGGGAATTCTTTACTTTCTCTTGCCGTAGCAAAGGGCGATGTTGAGATGGTGAAGGTTCTGTTAGATAGAGGCGCTGATATCAACTGGACTGATATTAACGGGCGAACCTTACTACACAGAGTTTCTTCAACCATTTTTCGTCGTCACGTAGATACATGTGAATATAATTGTGCTGATGAGATGGTTCGATTATTATTAGAAAAGGGTTTAGTAATAGACATTCGCGATGGTCAGGGTTTTACGGCATTTCATAGAGCATGCCGGTCTGGAAACAAAATGCTAGCAAAAATGTTACTCAAACTGGGTGCTAATATTAATACCGTAAGTTATGACGGAAGTACGCCACTTTATCTTGCAAGGCAGTGGGAAATCGGCGGGTATTTGATATTGCAGGGAGCAGATCGCACTATGGGGAAAATATAAATAGTGCATGATAACCCCTCTTTTATGAGCCAAAATTTCGTTTCCTATTTTTGTAGTCTTGTATCGCCTGATCTAAATCGTTTGCGGTTAAATCAGGCCAGAGACGATCGGTAAAATAGAGCTCGCTGTAACTTGTTTGATACCCAAGAAAATTACTCAGTCTTTTAAAGCGGCCGGTACGAATTACCAGATCAGGATCAGGCAGATTACTCGTCCAGAGATATTTTTTAAAGGCTTCTTCATCTTTAATATCATCTATTTTTCCTGCTTTGACATCTTGTATAATATGCTGAACTGCAGAGAGAATTTCTTGCCGGCCTCCATAGCAAAACAGCACATTGAGCTGTAAGCGCGAGCAATCCTGTGTTGCCTTTTCGACCCGTGCTATCGTTGCTCGTATAGTTTCGGGGAATGCTTTTTCATCACCGAGGAACCGTACTTTTACCCCATTTTTAATCAGATCAGGCAACGTTTTTTCAGCTTCATCGATCATTATTTTCAAGATATTTTGGACTTCTTCAGGGTCTCTTTTGAAATTCTCAAGAGAAAAAGCGTATATAGATACCATCTCAATATGGTGCTCTAAGCAATAAGCTATGAGTCGTCTTACCGTTTCAGCTCCCTTTTGATGTCCTTCCTTTGTGGCACGATGTTGTTTTTTTGCCCAGCGTCGGTTGCCATCCATGATGATCCCAAGATGCTTTAATGGAGCGGAGACTGCGTCTCCTGTTTCTGGATGTCGAGCGATGAAAAGGGGTGAAGTGACCTTAGCTATCAAGGGGATAAGTAACAGTGCCATAAAGAGCAAAAGTGGCTTTATCATGAGATGCTCCAATATTTTTTTAGCCCATCTGCTGATAAGGTGCCTCGGCTTTGATAATATGATGCGACTGTGGTAACAAGGTAATAGCTAGCCGTAAGAAGCAGTGCGCATAGTAGTCTCTCTAGCCAAACGACGCTATGGAGCGCGTGCCAGTATGCTGGAGTGGTTTGGTGGCTATGGAGCCAAAGTACCGATCCTATTGCATGGGTTACTAAGGTGCTTGAGAGTGCTTGTATGAAGATGCTACGTTGCGCAAAGAAAGTGAGCAGTAAGGGTGGAAACCAATAGAGGGTATAGGTCCAGCTGAGTAAGCCAACAGGATGCAGCAAAAAAAGGAGTATGGCAAACACCGGGAGCGAAGCTTTCAATAATTTCGATGATGAGCTCAGATAGAGCGATCCGCATAAAGTGGGTACATGAAAGAAGTATATACCGATGCTTTTGCTAAAAATGGCGAGCAATGCGGTGCGTAGCAGATAAACACTCAACACAGTTTGAGTATTCGAAAAAAAACCAATAACCGGCGAAATGCTTGAAGCAAGCCATATAATTGGAATTTTCGCCATTGACTGTATAAAGAGTGCATAGAGCACTATAAATCGTTTATTGATAAAAAGCATATCGTAGTTCCAAGGGTATTTGATACTGTCTTACAGTATACAATAATGTGAATTGGTACTCTCTGGCTTAAAGCCGGAGATTCTTGTTTCATCGAGATTGCCCAGAGGATATAGGCGTGGTTTTTGCCTTTACAAAGTCCTCACCGGAGGACTTTTACGGTTCTGTACCAACCCATGTCCACCAGGTCTCACTGTCTCTCTACAAGCATCACGTCGGGTTTACCCAACCCTAGACTTTTCAGTATGATTATTATAGCATATATTTTTTGTTAAACAAGCAAAAATTGTTTAGATACAATTTTACTGTGTTTCGGCTTTCATTCCAAGGTGCTAAAGCATTGGGTTTCTTTTGCCAAACTCATATAAAATAAAATTGGCGCATCTATGACATGACATATTGAAAACTTGCATGAAGCTCATACTAAAGTGTACACTATAGATATGAAAAGTAGAGAACAAACTATGCAAACACAATACTTAAAATGCCTTGTTCAATCGGTTACGCCAGAGACAACCATTATTGTTTTTGATTTACATAATGTTGTCTTTAAGCGGCAGACTGCAAAAATCGTTGCCCGGTGCTTAAAATTATTACCACGGGGGACCTGGCGCTATACCTTTAATCCAGTAGTATGGTACCGCGTCTATCGATTGCATACACATTCTCATGTAGCAGAGGATATATTCCGTAAGGTTGCTGTCTATTACCCTGATCTTACGCGGTTCAGAAATGATTTTATTCGTATTACCAATACGCAGAGGCCGATTAGAAAGGTCGTGGAACTGATCAAAGATCTTAAACTCCGCGGTTATAGGCTTTATATACTCTCAAATATTGGTAAAGATACCTTCAATGAGTTGTCGGCGCTTTATCCTGAAATAAGTGGGTATTTTGATGGCGCATTCACTGCCTGCGCAGAAAATAATTATTTGCATAAACCGCAGCAGGATTTTTATGAACAGTTTAAGGAGTACGTCAAGCTGGAAGGACAGGGCGATAAGCAGATTCTTTTTATTGATGATCTCAAAAAGAACTTAGCTGCAGCAGTGAAAAGTAACATTGCGGGTTTGCAGTATAAGTCGTCGCGGCAACTTAAAACTTCCCTTAAAAATCTTGACGTATTGTAATAATATTCAAGATTAATCCCATTATGCTCATATTTTTTGAAACGTATTATTTTTTTGATTTTTGTTTTTTATTGATGTACACTAAGAAATGTAAAAACCTTGATAACCTCCATTTCCCCTGTCCATGACATTAGTCTGGATAGGGGTATTTTTCGGCCGGCTATGTTCCATAAAAAAAATCATTCCTTTTCTCCTCATCGCCATAAAGGCCGTTATTATAATCAAGCCAATGAGCCTCGCTATCCATATATAATTCATACACTTTCCATGCTCTTTGAAGTCTATTGGCGAAGTGTAGATAGGACAAAGAGTTCACTCGTGCATGCTCCTTCACCGGTGGTAGAAAGGAGTGATGAGCCCCGTATTACCTGGATCGGTCATTCGACCTTTCTCATTCAGATTGCAGGGCTGAACATTTT
>PRDV01000081.1 GCA_003174035.1 Candidatus Babelota bacterium | reverse complement strand
TGGCGCAATCATACCATGCAAATTTCCAAAACACAATAAGGACGGCTGCCTTACCCCATTGATAAATCAAGGGGGTAAGGCAGCTCGATTCGGTCATTAGTTCGTGCACATACCCATTTCAAGGAATATCAAAATGATTATGCATCAATAACTAGTTATCGAATAAGAAAGCTAATTGATGCATACCAATAGAAATGCCGGATGCCAGTTTATAGCACATTATGGCTTTTTCCGTATCCTGCTCTATGCCAAAACCATTTTCATATGCCACACCAAGCTGATAATATGAACCATGATGGCCCATCTTAGCTGCATTTTTCAACCAGGTAACCGCCCGCACATAATCCTTATCAACTTTAGAGGATCCATTCCAGAAATCCATTCCAACGGCATATTGTGCAGGAGGAAACTTATGAAATGCAGCCTTCTTTTTAAGAATTTCAGCTTCAGTCGCATTATAATGAGAATCGTTAAGATCGGCATAACAAAGCGAAAGATAGAAAAGTGCAGGTGGATATTCCTTTTGAGCAGCCCTAGCATACCATTTTATAGCTTCTGCTAAATTTTTGGGTGTTCCAACGCCAAATTGATGTAATAAGGCTAAGTTCACTTGAGCCGGTCCATGCCCCTGGGCTGCCGCTCGAAAATACATTTTCAGCGACTTTTCAATTTGGCTGGTGTGTGCATAGAGTAATCCAAGATTAAAAAATACCATAGAGCTTTCCTTCTCCAGCCTGAGTAGTATTTCTGAATCGAGTAACTTCTCAAAATGCGTGATCGCTTTGTGATTATCGTCATTAAGATAGCTAAGACCCAAATAACTAAGGGCATAGCTGTTTCCCTTATCCGCCAGCTGTTGAAAGATCTCGCGCGATAAAACCATATTTTTTTTAGTACCCTCTCCATAAAAATAGCAAAGACCTAACGCGAGTAAAGCCTGTTCAAGATGAGCTTCAGCAGCTTGGTGAATCCAAAAAAAAGCTTGTTCGAAATTTCGCTCAACACCAAGCCCTTTTGCAAAACAAAGCGCTAAATTCATTTGTGCTTGCGCATTTTTTCTGTTTGCTGCCTCGTGATACCAAAATATTGCTTGTCGCTGATCACGAGCTACTGAACGACCTTCTTCGAATGCAAGTGCTAACGCAAATTGCTCTTGAGATGTACCCTGCAAAACGGATAACTTTACTGGTGCTTCTTCACGGGGAGTCCTACATTTAAAAATGCTTTCTGGAAGAAATTGGATAGAAGAGGGCATCCACGTACCAAATTCTTTGATAGCACGGGGTGAAGAAAAATTATGGCCCTTGAGGTCTCGCTTAAGTGTTACAAGTTCATCATCAACACCCAGCGATTTTCTTAGGCTGCCGCTATTTTTTGAATCATCACTCTCTTTAAGGCCGACTCTTCTTGGCCGATTATGCTTGAATTTCTCTGGTGTATCGGTTGTATCACTAACTGCTTTGAATACAGGTGAAATCATGATTCCTTCTGCCTGCTCTACTAATGAGCTACTGATAATTAGTGGGGATAGACGTGGTAGTGGCAAACTACAACTTCTTAGCCTTGCAATGGGTTCTTCTAAAGAAAATTTGGTTTCTTTTTTTTCTGATGCTTCTGATGCATCGACTGTCCGCCGAAGCATATCGATCCTTTTTGTCTCGTCTGCTATCTGCTCATTGATTTCGATCACTTTTCTAGACTGCTGTTGTAACACAGCATCTGCATCCGAGGCATTCTTTAAAAAGTCGCGTAACAATCCCACTTTTTCTGTTTTGATTCTTAAAAGCTTATGTTCGGCCTCTAAAACCTCCACAAGCTTCTGTCGATTGCTACTCATAAGCAATTCTTTCAACCGTTTAGTTACATCGGAGATAACCGTATCACCCACCACTATATCTTTCGTCAATTCCATGGCCAGAGTGGGAACATGTAATAAAAAAAAGGCTACCATCGTCACTAGTAAATAATATGCCTGCATGCCTACTCCTCTAACTTACTGAATACTCCTTAACAACTATAGTATCTTTTAAATAATATAGCTGCACTTGTCAAGATCCGATACTGCCTTTGCTCATTGTTCAAACTGCTTGCAAAATTCATCAGTATGGTAGAAAATACTTGTAAGTTCCCTTGTCCATTACTCCCTTATTTGTGAGCTAAAAAAAAGTACTATAATGGGCTTGTAGTGTAAAATTCTTAGATCGAACTCCAGTTACTTACATAATGAAGGAATCCTTATCAATTCAAGAACAATTTGTACAGTTCAGAAGGAACCCATGAAAAAACTAACGCTGATTTTTATTTATAAGCTTTATAAATATGATATTGATCCTAAACTATTAAAGAAAATTGATTTAAGTTCTAACAAATTAACTGCTATCTCTGCTGACTTACTCAGTCACTGCCCTCAATTGCAGGCATTAGGGTTTTCTGTTAACCAATTAACCACTATCTCTGCTGATCTACTCAAGCACTGCCCTCAATTGCAGGCATTAGGGCTTTCTGTTAACCAATTAACCACTATCTCTGCTGATCTACTCAAGCACTGCCCTCGATTACAGGCATTACGGCTTGATACTAGCCAATTAACTGCTATTCCTGCTGACCTACTCAAGCACTGCCCTCAATTGCAGACATTATGGCTTTCTGATAACCAGTTAGGTACTATTCACTGGCAAGCATTAAACCAACTACAAGAACTAACTTGTTTAGTGATCGAAAACAATCCACTTACTTTCTCGAAGGACCTACCTGAGCAACTTCAAAAAGCTATCGAGAATGGAAGAAAGGAACTGGAAAAATACAAACGTGCTTTAGAAAAAAAATCCTAATAAAATAAAGAACCTTCTCAGAAAAGGACCAAAACTGAGTAAGATTGAAAAACTAGAAAATATAGCTCATGTGGCGCTATAATATTTTGGACGGTCATTCGCAATGTCCTATAAGCTTAGAATTAAAAATTGATGCGCTAAGTACATTGGTCTTATACCCCATTATATTGATCATCGCTTTTACGCAAGACCCTATTGATTTTTTTCTTTGTAGATCAGAGCCAGTAAATTTATTTATATCTGCTTCCTAATTTGCAACCTATCCCAGCAAATAGTCCGTAATTATGTGGATCAAGCGCTTTTAACACCATTTCACCTCTTCCCTCCTCCTTTGTTATAAGTGCAAAATTATCACATAATTGCCGGCTTTTTTCAAAAAAATGTGTTGTGCTTATCTGGGGTGCGGAATGTCAGAAAAAGAGGAGCGTCCCTTATTTTGTTTTAATTAATTTGGAGTATATAAATATCAATTTTCATTGTATAATAAAAATATATGAATGCCTTCGGCAAGAGCAAGGTCCTCTCCGCGGGCCCTTTGCAAACCCGCGGCCATGGGAATTTCCCCCTGGTACCCCCTTTCCACACTGAACTCGCCTATATCGAGGGGCCCTACCCTCGAATATCGGCTCAAACATACAGTGTGATCGGAAAATAGTTAAAGGGCGCATCAAATGATAAAATCAGTGAAGCACAAAGCTTGAAAAAGAATAATATGGATAGCAAGACGTTTATATGCACAGCAGATTATCAAAGAATAGACCGGGCACTTACCGAGCAGTATCCCGACTATTCCCGTACCTATTTCCAACAACTCATAGACCAGCAATGTGTTGTAATTAATGGAGGTTTGGTTAAGAAACCAAGCATTCAGGTACGGGTTGGAGATCAGTTGGAAATTAGGTTCCCTGCTGTTAGGTTACAAGGAGCATTACCCTTACCCGCAGAAGATCTTGGGGTGAAGTTGGTGTATGAGCATGATGATTTTTTGGTGATTTATAAGCCTGCCGGACTCGTAGTGCATGCTCCCAACAAATATGATCAGACTGTCAGTTTGGTAGATTGGCTCATCCATCAATTTCATGAGCTTAAAAGCGTTGGCGACGTTGGCCGCCCTGGCATCGTACATCGGCTTGATAAAGATACATCAGGCATTTTATTGGTAGCACGAAATAACATCGCGCACAAGAATCTTTCAGAGCTCTTTCAGCATCGCTTGATTGAAAAGACTTATCTTGCGTTAGTAATGGGTATGCCAGAACGAGAGGGAAGCATAGATTTTAGTATAGGACGAGACCCCAAATATAAGCATAAAATGGCAGCCGATGTGCCTTATGCTCGAGCTGCTCTTACTAAGTATAAGGTAAGAGAACAATTCCATGATATGGCCCTCTTAGAATTGAAGCCGGTTACGGGGCGTACACACCAGATACGAGTACACTGTGCAGCCATTGGGCATCCTATTGTCGGGGATACAACCTATGGCACCGAGCATGGGGCAATAAGACGACAAGCACTTCATGCCCACCAGATAGCATTTACGTATAAAGACAAGTATTTTTCGTTCTCTTACGACATGCCAGAGGATATTAAAAGGCTTGTGCAAAGTGAGTGTGATCAGCTATCATCCTCATCATCCAAATCAATTTCAACCGGCGGCCTATTATAGCGGTATTTATAATACCACGCGCCCGCTGCAACTAGAAGTGTAGCACCACCTATAGCCCAAGGTTTCCAACTGCGCCAAAAACTTTTTTGTACTACCGTTCGCGGTGCGGGACGCGCCGGCAGAGTTGGTCTAACTGCCATAGGACCGGCTGGGCGTCTTTCTTGACCTGAACGAGCTTGCTGCTGTTGAGCTTGTGCCGATTCATCTAGCGCAGGATAGCGGGCCAAAAGTTGCTGTCTGTTTGCCCGGGAATCATTAAGATCCTGCAACAGCTCAGCCATAAATGCACTTCTTACACGACCGCTCAAGTATTCTTCCGTAGATTGTCTGGTGCCAAAAGAGGTAAGCCTCGCCGCTTTCTTCGATGAATCAGCACCCTTGAGAAGGAACAAAGAAAAAAGTTCTTTTAATTTATCTTGCCTCGCATACACTTGTTGCATATCCCCTGCGGGACCAGCATAATGCAAATATCTTTGATTACAGGCCTCGTAGGCCGTAGTAAATAACAGTGGTTCATCACCCAACTCTGCATTAACAAGCCATGGATGTGCGTTCAGCAATCGCTGCGCTTCAGCTATATCAGCAGATTTGATGGTTGCAAATATATCAAGCACTAATTGTGCTTTTTGATCATCTGACAATCCAGGCGCAGACGCGTTCGGTTGTGGGGTTGACGGCACTGGGGCGCGTTCTCTTGCTTCCTCACCACTATCTTCATCGCCTGAATCATGAGCTGAATCCTGAGCAACGGAAAACCTATCGTGCCATTGAACCAAAAAATGATGTTTAAAATCATCAATAAGCGATCTGCATTCATCTCGATCCATAAGATAGGAACGTAATTCATTGAGATTTTGCTTAAAGAGTGCATCGTTAGCACCGAGGCTCAGCATATGCTGGAAAATTTTTCGATGCTGGCGACCTTGATAATTTTCTTCGAGCGCAAAATCATTAGAGTCATAGACATAAGTGTCATACTCAGTTAATCTACTCATCCATTCGTCAATAACGACATAAATAGCCAATTTGTTCCCGCCAAATCGAGAAGAATCTCGCACATTCAATAGCCAAGGATCATTGGTAAGCATATTCTTCACCGTAGAATCCATGGGATAGTCTTTTCTTAATTCAGCGAAAAAGTCTTGCGTTCTTTTGGCGCGGTCAACCACTGCCTTGGAAGGCAAGGTAACTGGTTGAGCAGGCGACATTGCTGCGGGTGGCATACCTGACGCTCGGGGTTCGCCTGAAGGTCGCGGTGCCAGGCTTTGAGGAGCTCCAGCTAACACTCCGGCCGGTAGCGGTGATCCTGATGGCCTTGGTGCGCCTAATCTAGGATCCATAGCAAGAGATAAAGCACCGCATCCGAGCAGGGCTGAGTAAGTAAGTAATTTTTTAACCATTATACATACCTTCAATCTTATTAGGACGGATTAGCTTGCGTTGCTGATGGAGCAGCCGTTGTTGGTCGAGCTACCGTTGGTTGAGGGGCAGCCGCTTGGCGCACCCTCTGCATCTGCAAGAGTTTAAACAAAACCATCCCACCGACGGTAACTCCGGCACCGATACCAAGCCATTTCTTCCAATTAAATCCATTCACCGTAGGTGCCGGTGCAGGATCTATCTGCGCTTGAGGATTCGCCTTAAACTGTTGTATAATCTGATTCAGACGAACCGTGCGTGCATCTACAAGGGGATCCTTATCTTTTTGCTTCAGAGCTTCCTCAAGAATATCATTACCGTATTGCACCCTCATGTTTGCACCAGCTTTAAGCAAGTGAATGAAAGCTTTTTCTGCATCAACATTCCCTTTACGATAGCCCCACGCTGAGTATACAAGCGGGGTAGCACCGGATGGGTCTCTAACGGTATCAAATAACCGAGGGTACTGCTGCACAAAATGAGTAAGCGTATTCATCTTACCTTCATAGGCTGCCAAAAAGAGATCATTCTGAGTAAAATTTTGAAGGGTCCCATCGTTGATAGGAAATGGCCCTTGAGGAGCCTGCGGCATTCCTAAAAGGCTTCCTAACCCTGGAATTCCCGCTGCGCCTCCTAGCTGCTGGGCAAGAAAGGCTTGTCGAGCAATCTGCGTCATTTGCCGCCGGTTCAGTCCATTCTGAGAAATTTCTGCCAGTTGCTCGGCTGCAAGAGGTACTCCAGCACCACTTAATTCCTCAGCCACTCGGTCAGCTAAATCCGTAGGCTCACCGTCAGCCTTTACGAGTCCTCCCGCCGCTATCTGGGCGATATCTTGTTGTGTAAGGGAGCTTCCTTGCCGCTGCGCTACAGCAGCCAACTCTGCCTGATACTGGTTAAGAACCTGCAGGTGCCTGCCCCCTTGAATGTCCTGGACTGCTTGCTCAACTTGTTGCGGGGTAAGCTGTACCCCGTGCCTTGAAAACCATGATGCAGCACCTACAGCTGCAGTCCTGACTGGATCAGTCTGGACTGGGTTAGCAGCTTGTGCCGATGGCCGAGCGCGTTCCATAGCTGCTCGCGCAAATTGATCAGCCTCTTGATCGGTAAGTACAACCCCTACTGAGCCCGCAGCTCGCGAAACAGCTGCAGCGCGGGTCGCAGTTATGCGTGCCTGCACCGCATCAATAAATGCTCTACTTGCAGGTAAATTTTGAAGCGAAAGCAAAACAGGTTGTAAACTCTGGGTAAGTTGCCATGTATAACTAGCTCTTTGGTTTCTTGGCAAGCTCCTATACTCGCTCAGTCCCGTTTTTACATCTTTCTTAAAAAGATCAAGCGCGGTAACAAAATTGTTAAACTGTGCAGGCCCTTCTCCCTCGCGCGATTCAGCATACAGTTGTCGTATAATCTGACCTTGGTTCTCAGTTAAAACCATAAGCGGTGTCACCACAAAGTCTGGTAATTGCCGCTCTGTAAAAGTTTGATCAAGGTCTGGCAAAAACTCACTAATAAATGTATCCAAATCCCGGTCATTGTTAATAACTATGCGGCCCATTTGTTGAGGAGCGCGAGCCGGACTCGCTTGGCCCGATGGCTGTGGCGCACCAGAGGGTTGAGGCGCTCTAGCAGCCCCTGCAGGAGCAGCGCCTACAAGATTGCGAAAAAAGCCACCGGCGTCGTCAATAAAGGCACCGATGGGATTCCCCGCCTCCGAAGCACCAAGGCTACTGCCTAACAAACAAAGTACGAGTAATTTCATCATAATCATAACCATAGCATATATCCTTCAGTCATAGTTAGCAGTAATTCATTGTGTTATATGATAATGTAGCACAAAAGGAGAGCGCATTCAAAAGGTTCGGAAAACTGCAACGCTGGGATTTTAATTAGCGGCGATTGCTCGTTTTTGCTTATTTCGGTTATACCACCGTGCAAGCATTACGAGCAGATAAATTTCTGCAGCAGTGCCAACACAGCCAAGAACTATAAGTCCTGCTTTCGAATGTCCCCGCTTAACCACGAGAGGTGGCATCGGTCCGGCTGGTCCTCCCTGTTGTATAGGCAATCCTGGGGTCAATACTGGATGAGTCACCACTGGCGGAACAACACCTACTGGTGGTTGCACAGAGCCTGCCTGACATGCAGCTTTTACTGCCTGGAACCTTGAAGCAAAACGACCACCATTTGCCGCAAGAACATTGATGCGCCCTCTAATCGAAATCCCTGTCGGTAATACGCAATTATAGTTAGCTCCTGCTTCGATGCAACGAGTGATCCCATCAAAATTTGCGCTTCGATTATTAACGTAATCAAGCACAGCTTGCATTAAAGCAACCTCTTGAGGATGCTGCTCATCAAATTCTTGTCGTTGACGATCATTAGTTGTTGTAAAATGCTCTAACGTAAATACATGATCATCGTCGCTTCGTGAAGCCCTCGGCATCGGTTCGGATCTGACCGATTGCACCTGATGACCAGTAGCTGGCACGTGACCACTCAGCACATTGCTAAAATCCTCTGTTGGCTTAAGATGTGCAAGCTGGGCAACTGTTTGGTTCGCTTCATTGGCAATAGTTGTTCGTGCTCCGCGTCCGACTAAATAGGTAAATAACTCTAACTCTCCCGCCATGACCACATAATGCAAAAGTGTATTTTTCCCGTGCTCTGTTTGCACATTCAGCCAATCGGGGTTTTGGGCAAAAAATGATTCGTGTGCTTCTATGCATGGTTGAATCTCAGAAAACTTGAGAGATCGCGCAAGCTCAATCAATGATTCGTTATCCACTTTGGCATGTGGATCAGTAAGCGAAGGCTGAGGCATATCAGCAACCATCCCATCTGCCCCGGGAGGAAAAGGCGTTGGCCTCCTGACATGTGATCCCCTAGGTAACTGATAACCTGATGACACCGGTGGCTGTGACAAAAATCCTCCCCCACGATGCTGGATGGGCCCCCTATTTTGGAGATTAGTCCAGTCATACTGCGCGCCAAGAGCCCCCGCGCTATACATAACAAAAACAATGATCTTCCTTATCATGCTTATTTCCCCCGCGTAATCTGTGCTTATCTAACGTTATTATGCTCACGATATTTTAAATACTGTCGCACGGCAACAACCAGAATCGCACTGGCTGCAAGTCCAAGTGCCAGTTTAGTAACCACAGGCATACCTTTTTTCTTCATTGTGCCCGATGGTGTCGGTGGTGTGACAGGCGGTCTTACAACAGGCCCTGGCCCTCCATGCCCCGTATCAGGAGCCAGAGGTCGCGGTTCTCGACCAGGTATTGGTGCAGGCTCAGCCACTCCTTGAGCTATCGCTCCGGTTCGCGACCGGTGGGCACGTGCGGCTATTCTTAATGTTTCTTTACTAGGTTCTGCTCTTCCCACGCGCTTCTCGCTCTGACACACCGCTTTATAAAAAGCTTCTTCCACTCTATCTGCTTTCTTCTCTTCAAGCTGCGCTATGCGATCATTTACCTGGTAAAAGACTTCCAGAATAGTTCTATCTACCCCAATCTGGGTCACTGGCATCTTATGTAAGGGAGAAAGTTTAAAATCTTTGTCTGGAAGTTGATTACCCGTTAAAAAAGCAAGTAGCGGCTTTTCATTGCGCAGATTATCATATGTTTTCAATGCATCTAATAATGCTGCCACAGCTGGATGCTGCCTCCTAAACCACTCGCGTGGATCCCCTCCCCCAGGATGACGAGGAACGACAGTGACCGTTGAAGGCACTGAAACGGGTTTATGGGTTGGCAGTTCTGCTTCTCCCGTTGACAGGTACTTATCAACAATCTCTTTCAGCTGTTTAAATTTTTCCTGATTCGGCCCACCCTGTTCTACATATTCATTAAGAAGGTCGCGTAGTGTTATACCCGGTTTATACTCTATCATGAGGTCTGGTGATTTTTTAAAAGTAGCAACAAATTCTTCCAGCGTTCCTTTTCCGTTTACAAAAGCTTCTCCAGCTTGCCATACCGCGTATTCGTTGGGATGGAACTGACCAAAAGTACGGTCTTGTTCCATTCCCTCTGCCTCGGCCTCAGCCGCTCGTTTTTTTGCCTCAGCTATCACCGCCTGGAACTGAGGAAAATCCTTTATTGAGTCTTCTACTGTTTTACCCATCTTATTTTTAATATCATAACGGGCGCCAGCTTCAACCAGATATTTAAATATCGCTATATCGGTGTAGATTACTGCATGATGCAGAATCGTATTTCCTGAATCTGGAAACTGCTTATCAAGCCATTCTGGATGCTCGGCTAAATAAGTTCTATGTTCATCAATAAATGTAGGGATTAAATCAATAGAATTATTCTTAACTAGATAGAGCAAAGCATCTCTAATGTGCACACCAGCGGGTATGCCCGTGCCAGATGGCAGCGGTGCCCCGCCTCTACCGGGCATTCCTAAAATAGGCGTCGAAGACGTCAAATCCATCCCGTTGAGCATGCTCAACGGTGATACAATTACCATAACAGATAGTATTCTTATCATGAGAAACACCTTACTCTATGAGCGGCGCTCACAGAAAGTGAGCGCCCTCGTTTACTAATCTTTATTTTCAGCTTCTGCTTTTTGACGTTGTCGATAATCATAATAGAGCTTACCGCCAACAATCGCACCAAGGATAGCAAGACCAAAGCCGATCTTTTTACCCGGCGTCCAAAAACTTGCTTTTGGAACTGCCACTGGATTGACTGGAGGAACAGGGCCCATAGGTGGATTCGGGCCGCCACCTCCAGGGCCGCCTGCAGGGGGTACTGGGGCATGACCTCTGCGTGCCATTGCCATCAGACCTGCAACATCTTCCAAATCATCTGGTGCAACATTCTGATTTCGAGGCCAGGCTGAAACACCAACACCCAAGTCATCATCCGTTCCTTGTAACAAATGATCCAATCTAGCTAGATTACGTTCTGCTCTGCCGACACTTTCACTAATCGCTCTCTCAAAGGGATCAGCCCTACGTTCGCCGCCAGCCTGCGGAACGCCGCCTTGAATGTTTACCAGGACCTCAACAGGAAGTGATTGAACTCTTCCCGCAATCAGTTCTATTAATTCTCTATAACGTCCAGCTCGAGCTCTATCGGGATAAGGACGCTCTAATGATTGAGCTACTGCAAATGAAAATGCAACATCAAACGTCATGCCGCCACTATTGGGAAGTTCTATTTGCAGATCAGCAAGATTAAATGCTTCTCTTACATCATGAATATGTATCTGCCCTTCCATAAATGCACCGAATGCTTCCATTAATTGAGCTTCGGCTGGATGCAAACGGTTATAATGTTCATCAGCCATCACCTGGTCATGATACGGCTGAAGCATATGAAGAACTGCATTTCTACGAACCGGTTGCGCTCCAGATGGCTGCGGCTCGACAGCAGCGGGTGCTGGGGCTGCTCCACCACGCGCTTCAAACTCAGCAATTTCTTTAAATTCACGCTCCTGCTCACGAATTTCTATTGCTTCTTCATTCAAGCGCTGTGCCCGCTCAACTTCCCATTGCAGTCTATGCTGATCAGCCTGTTGGACTGCCGTTGGGGTCCACGTAAAATGGTGATCACATTGTTTACAGTGCATATGGCTGCACCCGCCATTTTTCTCAATACGCTTATTGCAATTAGGGCAAGGCTGTGTATTCAGACGAATCCATTCTTCATCAGCAGGGTCTATGCTTTTCTGTTTTTGTTCTTTTAAAGCTGCCTCACAGGTTACCGATCGACCATGCTTAATCAAACAGTGAGTACAATAATCTACTTTACATTGTGGGCACTGTATAATCTGATACTGAGCCTTCGGCACACGATCAATATAAAAGTGTTGGCAATTGGGAGTCGGGCAAAATTTACCGTCTGGCGAAGCCTTGGTAGCTTCCTTTGCTAGATTTTCTATGAGCTTCGTTCTCAGCCCTTGCTCAACACGTTCAAAAGGCCATGGCCTGTTACATCTTGTACATTTAATTTTAGAAGGAGTATGCAGATTTGTTTTGCATAACTCTGTAAGGTCTTTCAAGCAAATAGCACCCTGACCACAAGCGCATTTATATAATTCTTGGGAATCGGCCATGCAGACATCACATTCTCCATGGCCCCATACAAATGGTTGACCCTGCTGGGCCTGTATTCGTGCATGGTGCGCCAACAATGCATCCGATTCCTTGCTATCGCGAGCAACAGCTGGAGATGCCGCCTGTCCAGGGCGCGCCGCAACCTGCCTATAGGGTTGCATGATTGCCTCAAAATTTGTTTTACCTTTAATCAAATCATCAACTGTTTGACCACGATTGTTTCGGATATCCCACCGAACCCCGCGCCGTAAAAGAAAATCAAATGCACCCGGGTTACTATATATCACCGCATAATGCAATAGGGTATTACCATCATTTAAATCAGGTGCATCAAGTAATCCTGGATGTTGCCTGATGTAGGCATCATGTGTCTGTATTTCTTGAGTAACGGTAACCAAGAACCTTCGACTAGCAAGATTAAGCAAGCGATCCCGCAATTGCACGTCTAAGTTAGCTGCGGCAGCTCCTAACTGAGGCGATGCGACAGGGTTGCGCAGTTGTGGGGCCGGCACCCAACCCGGCACGTCGGTCCTTACTACTCCAGTCCTAAAATCGAAATCAAAGTAGCTTGCTTGTAACAAAGCCCCCTGTGCCATAAGTAAACACGCTATTAATTTTCTCATAATACATACCTTTCAAGTTTTCTTAATTGCTTTATAAAGTGCTTTACGCCGCCCTCTTAGACGAACACGAAGCCTGTCTATGATCACTAGCATAACACAAGCTTTGCTACAAGAAAAACGCTCACTATTAGGTCTTTTTTATACGATTACCGTACCATTTGGCTGCAGCAATCGCGATAAAGGTTCCCAACCCTAAACCGACAACAACTTTAGTTGGCGTCCAAAATCCTTGTTGTACTGCGACAGGAGCTGGCCGAATTACTGGTTGCACCCCGATGGGCGCCACTGGAGAAAGTACTACTGATGGGACGATCCCCGGTTGTCCCGCAACGGGTGCTGAGGGCTGCTGGACTGCTCTCGACGAATCCTGTCCAGGTTGTAGGATTATAGCAGCCTCAGATGCCAAAGCAGTTCTCGAGTGGCCCGTAACAGGTGCCAACAAAGGCGAAACTGCTGGTGATGAGGCTTGTTCTTGCCGTATAGATGCGCCGGATTGCGCCGTAGAAGTCGAGGTACCTGCCGCAACAAGTGCTGGGGGCTGATTAGAATTCTGTACTGCTGCCGGCTGCTCAGATATTTCTGGCAACCGACTCCTTCTTTGCCTTCTACGCAGCCAATCTAATTCTAATTCGATACCTGATTGCGCACTTTGAAATTGTTCCGGTACTGCACCTGGATTCTCTATCCCACCTTGCCGCTCAATTCGCCGAGCCGCCTTTGCTTGATCAATGAGACCCACTGCATGCACTAACTTTGTCCCTTTAGCGAGAACATAGGAAAAATTATCACCCTCAGAACCATCACCCACAAGGGATATTTGAACCTCTACATCTTCAGGAAGCGTTGCTTGCATATTCACGCGATGGTGCTTAGGCTCATCTACTTCCTTCCACCTTTTTGCGTAGTTATGAAGCTGATACACATACTCCTCTTCATCATTGCCAAACTCAGCTCGTTCGCTGGCGCTTAGTGGAATGGCATAAAAGAGCATGCTCATACACAATAGTCTTTTAATCATACACATACCTATCGATTTATACACAATTACATCTTTCACTATAGGAATTTCTAGTATACCACACCCAAAGCTCATGAGAAAATGCTCTTCACCAAGAGCGCATTCACAAAAAAAAGGCCCACCGGTTAGGGTGAGCGTTCTTTGTGTACCTTATAATTCAGGCAGCTGGTGCAGAGCCAGCATATTTGTGATCGTAATAAACCTTACCAAGGATGAGAGTTCCAAGGATTCCAAGCCCTATCAAAACCTTTCCGCCTGTAAGGAGCCTGTATTTCTTTTTAGTTGGATTCACGTTTGTCGTTCCAGCCGGAGTTGGCGTCACATTTGCCTGCGGTGCAGGTGCACGACTTTCGGTTCCGCGAGAAGTCACTGTGGCTTGGGGAATTACTAAATCTGGCTGTGTTGGTTGCGCTGGTGGCACTGAAGCTGCCTCTAGCTGTAGCGCTGTAGGTTCTGTTGGCGCTGACTCTGGAGCTTGTTGTCCACGAACAGATGAAGCTGCTTGAGGCGCCGTTGGAGCTGTCGGAACTTCTGAAGTTGTGACCGACTCAGGCGAGGAACCGGGTGCAGCACTAGCGTTTACGGCCGCTGCTTGTTCCTCTGGGGCTGCTGCCTGTACCGTCTGTGCCGCCGGTGCCGTCGGCGCTATCTGCGCCGTTGCATCAGAAACAGCTGGTTCCTCAGCTAAAATTTCTGGATCCACTGGCTGAATTGCCTGCAGAGCAACAGATACCGCTAAGGGTTGTTGCTGAACATCATCTTGCTCTGGCAGAACTCGGACGTCAGATGTTTCTAACGGATCAATTGCTAATGTGTTTGCATCGAAAGAACTGAATGCTTTACCCACCAACAAAAGATCTGCTTCAGATGGTTGAGGTGCTTTGCTCTGTGCAAGTTCCCTTTTTCTCTCTTCGATTACAGCTTCAAACTCAGTCCCTCGAGCTAATACCGTAATGGTTGCTCCCGAACTATTGGGAATATCAAAATTCTCTACTATATTAACAATACTTTTAAACGTCTCTAGGCTTTGGTGATTAGGATTTTGCAGAAATTTATGTAGGATACTTTCTCCCTTATCAGTATCTACCTTTTCTAAAATCTCTTTTTGATTTTTTTCATCAAGGCGTACAAGCCGACCCGCCAGCTCATAAAATTTGCCGGCTTTGGCAAGATCATACAACTCGGACCAATCGGGTTGCTTTTTTGCCGAAGCAACTTTTGCACTCTTACGTATAGCTGACTTCCCCTCAGTCTGTTCCCATGCACCAGACCCAATTGCCCCCTCACTAGCTTCAATAGCTATTACTTGCGCAATCAAGATGCCAAGACCTAATTTTTTTAACATAACCGTAACTCCTGCGTAATGTGTTCGAAATAGTCCTTCTAACATACTGTGCTTTCAGGGTAACAATCTTTTTCTAAAAAAAGAAGTAGAACCAGCAAAATTTCTCATAGGGGAAACGAACCTGTTAGAGCAGACACTCAACAAGGAAAAATTTCTATAAAAGTTCTGAATGGCAATTTTTGAATGAGTTTAACGAAAAAAGCTTGAAAATACTTGCTTTTTTGTAAAAAGACCTTTAGCATAAAGATTAGCTAAGAAGGAATTGTAGTAATGAAGCCTTTGCAATTCTGGAGTCGGTAATTACCGATTGTAGTATGCAAATTACTCTTTTCTCCTTAGCCGATCAGCTTTTTAATCCAGGATGATTCAGCGTCCGGATCAGATTTGATTGGATTCTGAATCTCCCCACTGATCTGCACCGACCTCTTTTTTAATACAGCAAACTGTTTTCTGAACTTCTCAACTACCGCAGGATTATCAAGAACAACGACGTTCTCCTGGTTTCGGTCATTAGCACGCATCGTAAAATTATAAGAGCCAGTCCATACGAGCGCACGATGCTCAACAGAATCTTCAAAAATACAAAACTTATTGTGCATAAGCGAAGCAGCTCGTTCTTCAAGTGCTGATCTATAGACCCAAACGGGAATCTGAGCATTAGCAAGCTGATGCACTTTGCTATGGCGATCTGTCCCGTAAGCACGATCAACAACACACTCAACGCTTACGCCGCGACGGGCCGCTCTTAACAGAGCATCGGCTATTTTTTTGTCCGTAAGCGTATAAATTGCGACGGATATCGATTTTTTTTCAAGGTTAATAAGCGAAATGAGTAGATCCCGCACATCATTATCAGGCGAAAAAAATGCCTGCGCGATCTTTTTATGCTCATCAAAGAGGAGTTTACTCAGCCGCGCCTCATCATCAGAGGCCTGCAGCCAATAACCAATCGCCGCAAACGCACCTACAACGGACAAGAAGACCGTAGTAAGCGCTATATTTTTAAGTATATTTTTCATGGGTGCTCCTAAAACTTCCACCGCATTTCAAGCTCTCCGCCCAAAGATCCTTTATCATCCCTGACCGCTTTTACGCTCATATCGTCTGAAATAACATATTCGACCTCAACCTGCGTTTCTTGCGAAAGATCGAGATTATTTTGTGCTTTGGCACGTAACCGATCGTTTATATCAACCTCGATAGCTCCTTGTAATCCTTTGCCATCAGCATCAACCCCACCAGGGAGAATACGGACATTTTTAAGCGGCTTTAACAAAGTTTTAAAAAATTGCTGTGCTTTGGTCAAGTTTTCACCGGTTCCGAAGAGTAAGCTCTCGATATTCATCATAACAATTGCAGGCACAGCTGCAGAAAAAGATCCTCCTTCTGCCCCGGACAGCAGCAAGGTTAGAATATTCTCTTCCGTAAGATGGGGCGCTGCCTCAAAGGATATTTTGGGAGCCTGGAGTGATCCGGCAACCTGCATTGTTACACTATGTTTTTTAAGTGTATTCTTTGCAACCAATTCGATTGCAGGATCATCTGGCTGCTGTTCAGAAAGGGTTAATTTGCCTCTTGTTATATACAACGGCCTATAAGGAAAAGCAAATGACCCTTTCTCTATTTCTATAGTGCCTGAAGCGCGCGGATGCGCAGCTGTCCCTTGGATCTGGCCTGACATATGGCATAATGCCTCAAAAAATGGTGTTTTAACCATTAAAGGACTATGGGTACTAAGCCGGATGTTCAGATTAATCACATTCCCCAGAGCCGTACGCTTTGCATGTAAAAGATCATGCTGCACTTTTGATGAGAGCAAATTGTTTTGTAAATGAGCCTTATCGATAGTAACCGCACCTTGAATACGCCACTCTCCTTGATGCAGTGTCGCTGTTACCCCGCCTGATAGCACTCCCGTAAGATCTTTCTGCCAACTGACAAAAACATCATGAAATTGGAGAGGAATATGAGCATAGGTAAGTTCACCCGTATCCGAAAAGAAAAGCTGTGCATTTTTTGAGGTCACCGTTCCTTTGTGCAGCGTTGCTCGCATATCAGTGATAACAAGGCTTTTATGTGCACGAT
>PRDV01000079.1 GCA_003174035.1 Candidatus Babelota bacterium | reverse complement strand
AGTATTCTTGCTGTAATACCAACACAAAGCCATGCCAAAAATCTTTTGAAATCTGAATTCTCTCTCATTATATGGAACGGCTTTAGCTCTCCCAATTTTTGTCCGTAATCATATACCTGATTAAAAAAAGAAGATCGTAAGCACTGATCAATAAGTTTAATAACGTAGCGATTTTGCATAAGCATTCTTTTCAGGATACGCTCCCTTTCTACCACAGTGGGGTGCACCAATGGTATCAAAATGGATCCCCACTCATAACACAAACAATCCCATAGATAGGCAATGTCATTTTTAGTTGGCTCATATAAAGCCAACGCATCTCGTTTGCGCACAATGCTAAGCGCTTGTGCAAACTGATCAGCAATAGCTGGTGATCTGGATGTTTTAAAATGGGTAGTAAGAAGTAGCGGCATTTCATTAACCAAGGGGAAATCATTCATTTTTTCACCATATCGCGCTAAGAAAGCGGTCATAATATCTTGATAAACAGCTGGACTCAGCATCATTTTACGTGCCATTTCATTTAAGAAACGGTTGTTGCCCGGTAATTTCCTTAAAATGGTATCCCACATTTCAGTAGGCAGCTCGATAGCAGAAGCATCAGGTGCTTGTTCAAGTTGTACAACTGGAGGATCAAATCGCTTACGAATACCAACCCCCACTTCCTGGGATTCCATCGCGTGCATCGCAGTCAAAAAACATAGAATCGAACCCAATTGTGCTAATTTTTTGAAAAAGAGAATTTTCATGTATCGCCTTGGATATGTATGTGTCACTTTTCGTTACTTATATCTTTTTTATTCTATCAGGAATTTCAAAACAAGCAAACCGTAAATCGCACTCACGTTCAAATTTCGATTGTCAGTAGCTCATGCCAGTTAGTTGTATAATGGGGTGACTTTTTCAGTCGTTTAGCCTTCCACGATTGATCAAAGCCAGCAGAAGCATAGGAAAGTACTGAGCCAAATCGAGCATTAATCCTATCACAGGTTTTCATAAGATCACGCTGCTTTGAAAGCTCTGGCACAGGACTAAATAGATCAAGCTGCATCTCCTGCGCAGCCACCAAATCATTGAGCATAACTCCTGCTTTTTTATAGAGACAGCCAGGTTTATAGAGTACGTCAAGGCAGGCACTTACTGCATCAAGCAGCGCAGGCGTATAATCAGTGGCTACATTAAAACTATAATTAATAGCCCCAAAATACCGCTCATGGTCATGATAGCGGCTTGTAGACACAAATATAGTTACCATAGTAGTTAAAGCGCGTTCTCTGCGTAGTTTTTCTGCAGCACGAATCATATACGTTGCAAGAGCTTCCTGCACAAGGTGCTTATCAGAAACCATTTTGCCAAACGTACGTGAAATGGTAATCGACTTTTTTGAAGGAACATCATTCATAAGATCGATACAGGAGATGCCACGCAGCTCAAGCATCGTCTTAAGCCCCACAACCGTCATTTTCTTACGCACCCATTTGTCTGGCGCATACTTTAAATCACGAGCTGTTTTGATGCCTACACTCATGAGTAGCTTATAATACTGCCTACCTACGCCCCATACATCTTCAACCGGATGGGTAGCAAGTAGCATATCGATATCCGGATGATCAGTAATATCAAAAACACCTGCATAGATAGGCTTCTTTTTTGCAAGCTTATTGGCTACCTTAGAAAGCGTCTTTGTTGGACCAATCCCCACAGAAATAGGAATACCCGTTCGTTGTTTTACGAGATTCCGTAGCTGTCTGCCATACTCAGTATAATTATTCGTATACGGCACATACAAAAAGGCCTCATCAATTGAATATATTTCAATATCAGTTGCCATCGAAGCAACGGTTTGCATAATGCGAGCGGACATATCTGCATACAGAGAAAAATTTGATGAAAATACCCGTACATTATGCTTTTTAAAAAGCGCTTCACATTCAAATGCCGCCTGACCCATGCCTATACCCAAGGCTTTTGCCTCATTGGAGCGTGAAATAACACACCCATCATTGTTGGAGAGCACAACAACAGGCTTTCCTATAAGCGTCGGATCAAAAACACGCTCGCAGGAAACAAAAAAGTTATTACAATCAATAAGGAAAAATCGCTTTAGACTTGGTGAATAACGCATGTGACCACTCCCCACACCTCAAAATCCATAGATTCGGTGATTTCCAGGGGCTTAAAATCAGGATTATCTGCAATTAACAACGTTTTGTGTTTTTCTAACCACAACCGCTTAACCGTTAACTCGCCATCAATGCGAGCAATAACGATCTTATTATGCGTTGGTGTAAGCGCACGATCCACAATCAAAATATCCTGGGACTGAATACCCGCATTGATCATCGATGTTCCCTTAACACGCACAAAAAAAGTAGCGGCTGGATGCTTGATAAGAAGCTCATTGAGATTCAATGCTCTATCTACATAATCTTCAGCAATTGAAGGAAAACCGGCTGGCACTGCAGATTCTATGAGGGGGAATATAAGTTCTTTATGCATGATTATTACCTCGATACTCTAGTATAGAGGAATTTCAGGAAAATGAAAGATGTTTAAAAATGGGCATTTTTTGACAAAATTGCTTAATTGAAACAAGATTGGAGACTCATTCAATCTACCTTAAAATTTTTATAGATATGGCCACGCGGCCCTACCGCAACTATATATAATATCCTTTGACCAGAAATCAACTGATAGATAATGCGATAATCTCCACAACGGAGCCTATAAAGGTCATATTTACAACCTTTAAGTTTCTTAATATCCAGATTACCTGCACCCATACGCAGTTGGTTGATTTTAGCAATAATCCTAGTTACTTCTTTTGGGTCTATATTCTGAAATTCTTTATCGACATTTTCTGAATATATCAGTTTAAAATGTAGAAGATTGTTGAACAGAACCATTATTTCCCAAGATATTTTTTTTCTATCTCTTCTGCTGTATAAGTCTTTTGATTTTGTTCTATTATGGCTTCGGCAATTTCGACATCGATACGATCCTCAATTTCATCAAGCAAAATAACAAAATCATTCATATCAAGAAACACGCCCAAGCGATTTCCGCCTTCATCGGTCACAAATTTAGGATTAATAACAGGATATGATTTCATATATCACTCGCTCCAAGGAAAAAAAGATATACCAACTGTTTTCAGGATACACCATTCACTGAAAATTGCAACATTATTCATAGATCAAATTACTATAATATAGTATAAAACAAATGAGCACCCCCCAACAAGAATTCGAGCTCATTATTTTACTATCTATCACCCATGTTTCTGAGATGATTCTCTTTTCCAGAAGACTTTACCGATCTCCCCACAGGAATCTTTACTTTTGATTTTTTTACCGCTTTCTTCGTTACTTTCTTTTTTGTTGCCTTTTTCTTTCCTTGAGATTTTGGTGCTTGCGCATCCCCCTCAAGAAAATCTTCAACCATTTCTGTGCTTTTTTCATGAATGAAGCTCATTCGATGTAAAAAGCTTACACCCAATGCATCAATGCCATCCCTATGTGCCTTAGTGCCATATCCCTTATTGTGGGAAAATGTATAGCCAGGAATCACCGGATCCAAGCGAGTCATAAGCGCATCCCGTGTGACTTTAGCAATAATCGAAGCGGCAGCAATCGAGCACGATTGCTTCTCTCCATGAGTAAAATAGATTACTGGAATATCCATATGATCTAGATCAACGGGCATTGCATCTACTAAAATAATCGACGGTGACTTCGGTGTATGAGAAAGCAGTTGCACAAGCGCACGCTTCATAGCAGCTAGCGTAGCACGATAGATATTTTTTGAATCAATAATCCGATGATGCATAATACCAACCGCAAAGGTACTATGTTTGAGTAGCCACTGATATGCTTCATTCCGCTCTTCGGCGGTTAAAATCTTGGAATCTTTAATTAATTTGTGTCGTGCTCCCGGACGTAATATTGCCGCTGCAGCCACCACGGGTCCTGCAAAACAGCTCCGCCCTACCTCATCAATACCACATACCAATTCTGAATGCTCCCATGCCTCTTTTTCATACTGATGCCTTTTAAAGTCAGGCTTTCTCTTTGTTGTAACCATATAACCAACCTGGCAAAATTAATATTAATTGTAATAGTACAAAAAATTATACTAACTGTCCAGAGCCTCGGATTCCCTTTTTTTTGTTTTCTGGTATACTCATACTCATAAAATCTTATACGAGCAGACTAAAACTTTGAGTGAAAATAATGAACAAGAGAGACTTTTACGAAATACTTGGCGTAGCCAAAACCGCCACACAGGATGAGATTAAGGCAGCTTACCGCAAGTTGGCGATGAAGTATCATCCTGACCGTAATCCTGACAACAAGGAAGCTGAAGAGAAATTTAAGGAAGCTGCTGAAGCTTATGAAGTTCTTTCTAACGCTGAAAAACGTAAGCAGTATGATCAGTTTGGCCATGCGGGCACACAAGGTGGCTTTGGCGGTCACCAAGATATGAATATGGATGATATCTTCAGAAATTTTGAAGATATCTTTGGTGATATTTTTGGCCAACAAACCCAACGCCGTCGCAGCAAGAAGGCTGGTCCTCTGCCAAAAAGAGGGCATGATCTTGCCCAAGAACTTTCTCTGACACTTGAAGAAGCCTTCAGGGGCGTATCAAAAGATATTAAGCTCTATCACTACGTAGTGTGTACTACCTGCCATGGTAAAGGCATGGCTCAGGGATCATCAGCAACAACCTGCCCTGAATGCCAAGGTAGTGGCCAAGTAGGATACCGACATGGCATCTTCATGTATACGCAAACCTGCACGACCTGTCATGGTGATGGATACCAGATAAGTGATCCGTGCAAGACCTGCAAGGGCCAAAGCCGCATTCAACAATATGATACCATTTCCATTAATGTCCCACAGGGTATTTTTGATGGTGCTGAACTGCGCCTTCAAGGCAAAGGGGATGCTGGTGTCTTTGGCGGAGAAGCAGGAGACTTATATGTTCGCATTCGCGTGATGCCTAACAAAAAATTTAATCGTGTTGAAGATGATATTGAATGTAGCATCGTACTTACTTATCCACAGCTCGTGCTTGGCTGCCAAGTAGAAGTTGAAAACATTGACGGGAGTAAGGAAACTATAAAAATAAGCAAGGGCTGCCCAGTGGGTGAACGGATTCTCATTCCCGGTAAAGGATTTCATAAGATTCGAGGGAAAGGTCGCGGTAACTTAGTTGTTATTACCAAAGTTGATATTCCTAAAAAACTTACCGCCGAAGCAGAAGAAACGCTTAAAAAATATTCAGAGATCATTGGAACAGACACCAATCCACCAGAAGGTAGTATTCGAAGCTTCTTTAAGAAGTTCTTACGTTAGTCACTCTCCACGGGGATATCTGATATACTTTTTTCTTCTAGCGAGATTTCTTTTTCGCGGTCCGATAATGCCTTTTTAATAAAAGTCAGCTTATTGTTTTCCCATAAAGTCGGCTCCGCAGGAATCTCACGTTCCATTTGTTGAAGCGTCGCTCGTGATGTACTAGCAAGGATTTTTTTAATGAAAGGTACATCTCTCGTGCTATGCGCAATGATATCGATAACATCATAGTCAAGGTCATTTTTAAGTGCAATATTTGCACCATTCTTTATGAGAAAATTAATAATTTGATAGGCTTTCTCTTCGCCAATGCGCTGCTTTAGATGCATTGCAGCGATATACATGAGCGGTGTAACCCTGCCCCAAGCCGTTTTTGTAATAAAATCATCAACGTTAAATCCCTCAGAAATATAGAATTGAATTGCAGGCAAGTTTCCCTGGTCAAGCGATTCTATCATCGACGGCATTAACCGGGGTTCTGTTCTATTTAGATAAGCCAGATCTGCAAACGATTTTGCTTTCTGCAACTCCTGAAAATCATAGTTTTTGCGCGATGTCTCATTGCTTAATACCTTAAAAGCCTCATACAATTCCTTCTTCTTAGATACTTCTGCGTTAAAGATATCGAGGTTAGATGCATTTTTATTAACTCCCAATAACGATTCACAGTCAGGAGAAACTAAATGCAAGAGGCATAGAAAATGCGCCTTCTTTCTATCTTTTTCGGGAACGCTTAAAATATAGGCAGCATTACTGAGTTCTTTAAATTTGGCATGGTAGGCACTTTTTATTTCTTCTAAAGTTGCGTTTTCATGTACCCCAAGCAAAGTATATAATCGATAGACGTTCCTTACGACAACAGTGTAATCCTTACCATTGGGAAGTTTGTACTTAAACTCCATCTTTTTTGGCGTTGGGACTTCTCCCATTGGATAACAACTATTAAAACAACCAAGATAAACGAGATTTAAAAAAATTACTTTTTTCCACATTGCACTATTCCTTATCGATTGATACTATTTTTTTTCTAACATATTAAGTATAGTATACTAATATTTTGTTCTATGTTGCAATATATTTAATTTTTTTTATAGAGATTTTTCAAATAAGCCATTGATTGTCTCCGATTTGCCTCTAGCCGTTGCAATACCGGAAAAAAAAGTTGTTTCGAAGCTTTTTTTAAGAAATACGATAATTAGACTTCCGAACACATTTCAACTAAAAGTGATTTGCCGCTGACTGCAATGCCATAGCACACTATACGGTGAACGCCACGGGCACGCAGCGTTTGCTCATATTTTTTCTCAGCAATCTGTGCTAATGCCTTGGCCGCTGCTATCTCGAGGCTTTCTCCTTGCTTGCTGAACGCTTTTTTAAATTCAATAATAATGCCGGGAGAGCTCAGCTTATGTGGTATAAGCATTATATCATATCGGCCATAGCCACTTTCACGATTAGATAGAATCTCATAGCGATCATTCAAGAAAACAAGCAGACCTAATACAAATAAATGATAGCTTCTTTCAGGTTCATTATCAGCTATATCATACACACTCATTGAGTTGATGATGAATTCCTGAAGCAGTGAGGCAAAGATTTCTTTATTGCCAGAAATAAGCGCATCGAGCATAGTTCTTACCTGCCCCTCTCTCAAGGATTCCTTAAAGATCTGGTGAATGAGATTATTATAAAGAAGCTCAATTTCTTTATTGGGAATAACAAGCGTACATATATCCTTGCCACCGGTAAGGTGATGATCAGTAAACGTTACATAACCCGAAAAAAGAAGAAGGCTCCAAAGAACCGTAGAATTATTGCCTATCTCAGGAAAAACAAACGATTCGCTAATTTCTTTGACTATCGCCGATCCGCTCATAAGTGACTCTAACTCCTCTTTGACCGGAGTATCGGCCTGGGCAATAAGATCTTTTATAAGCATGTTATCGCTTGTATTGACCCAATAGGGCTTCAAAGAACCACCTTCATCGACACAATTCAGTAAAGACCAAGGATTATAGAGAGAAACTGAGCCGCATCTGTAGCTATTATACCAGGCCTTAATTGCGGCACCTTCGGTCGAGAGCCCGCGCGCTTCTAAAAGTCCATCGACTTCTTCAGCGGTGAACCCAAACTTATCTGAAACCCGATTACTGAGCAATGAAAAAACACCTAAATTATTAAGCCCCGAAAAAATACCTTCCTTAGCTGTCCTTAAAATTCCCGTTAAGAAGCCTCGTTCGAGAGTTGTATTATCTTTTAAAGCTGCTGTCAGTAGAGAGCGAACAAAGTTAACAAGCTCTTTATAATATCCATGAACATGTGCAGCATGAATGGGCGTATCATATTCATCAATTAAAATAATCACTTGTGAATCATAATAACGAGAAAGGAGCTCCGATAGTAACTTTAGACTGGTTCCTAATTTT
>PRDV01000090.1 GCA_003174035.1 Candidatus Babelota bacterium | reverse complement strand
CATCAAGGATACGGCTTTCCTATAGGTGGGGTTGCAGCCTTTGCCGCAAGCGAAGGGGGCATTATTTCTCCCGGCGGCATCGGCTATGATATTAATTGCGGCGTACGACTCCTCGGTGTTTCGATGAATGTCGCAGAGATTAGGCCCTATCTTGATCGCTTAGCAACGGATATTTTTCATGTGGTACCTTCAGGGGTTGGCAGAGCAGGCAAATTAAAATTAACCGAATCGGAACTCAACAAAGTCCTGATCCATGGCGCGGAGCATATGCTTTCGTTAGGCTACGGCACTCCAGGCGATATCGAGCTGTGCGAGGAGTCCGGTCGCATGACAGCAGCCGATGCCTCACTTGTTTCTGAAAAGGCTAAAGAACGGGGTCATGATCAATTAGGAACCCTCGGGTCGGGTAACCACTTTCTTGAGATTCAGGAAGTTGCAGATATTTTTGACGAACAAGTAGCACGCACTTTCGGTCTTGAGCCAGGTATGGTTACCGTTATGATTCACTGTGGCTCACGGGGCCTGGGCCATCAGAACTGTACAGATTATGTACGTATGATGCTTCCCAAATTACCAAAATGGGGTATAACCCTACCAGACCGAGAACTTGCCTGTGCTCCCCTTACTTCCCAAGAGGGACAAGATTATTACGCCTCTATGTGCGCTAGCGCTAACTTTGCCTGGGCTAACCGGCAACTGATCGCTCACTGGATACGAGAGAGTTTCAAAAAGATTATATCACCCGATATCCATGTACGAGCAATCTATGATCTTTCCCATAATATGGGCAAAAAAGAAAAGCATCGTATTAATGGCGTCATGAAAGAGATCATGGTACATCGCAAAGGAGCAACGAGGGCATTTCCTGCAGGTAGACCAGAGGTTCCTTCCGCCTACCAAGCCACCGGCCATCCGGTGCTCATCCCAGGAACCATGGGAACCTCATCCTATGTGCTCGTCGGAACTGAAAAAGGGATCGAGCAGTCCTTTGGCTCATCATGCCATGGTGCAGGTCGTAGAATGTCTCGCATCAAAGCTAAAAAAACTGTGCGCGGGTCTACCCTCCGCCATGAGCTGGAAGCTCAGGGCATTATCATAAAATGTGAGTCTGATCCAGGGCTTGCCGAGGAAGCGCCAATTGCATATAAGGATGTAGATAACGTAGTACAGGTAATAGAGCAAGCACACATCGCACGCCCCGTCGCGCGGCTAAAACCGATTGCCGTTATCAAGGGTGGTTGATTGAGCTGAGCGCGGAGATGAGTGATACGGAGATGACTGATGAGGATATTCGTAAGCGTATTGCTACCGCCGGAAATAATAACAGAGCTTATACGAGTTCAGAAAGAGCTACGAGCTTATGATGCATTTGAAGGCAATTTTGTAAGGCCCGAAAATATGCACATCACCCTTCACTTTTTTGGAAGTGTCGATGATAATCTTCTTCCCGTTATTGGTGCACAGCTAGTGGCGGTTACTCAGCAGTCCTTTGAAGTGCATTTAAAAGCACTAGAAGTAAATTCACGTTCAAAGCCCCATGTCCTCTGGGTATCGGTTGTATCACCCGAGCTCGAAGCATTAGCGCTCCGCATACAACAAGCATTTCCTGCCTTTAAAGAAGAACGGGCTTTTACCGGTCACATTACCCTTGCACGGATGAAAAAAGTTACTAAAGATAGATTCAGAACCGCTCTTGCAGAAATTCAAGTAAAGCCACTTTCCTGGGTAGTAAACGAATATGCCCTTCAGGTATCTGACACGACACCTGAAGGGCCTCTATACACAACGCTTGGGATATATACGTTAGAGAAAATAGAGTAGCCCCTCTTTCAAGGGGCTCGTATTCTTACTTAGCTTTCTTTGAAGCTTGAGAAGCTATGATAAGCGCAGCTTTTTTAGCTGGAGCAGCTTTAGCTGGTTTTGCAGCCTTAGCAGGCTTTGCAGCTTTCTTAGCAGCTTTTGCTTTTTTAGCTTTCTTGTCACAGCTAGCGCTGCTGTTTGACTTGTCATCAGAGCAGCTTCTTGATTCGCAGCATGGAATTCGTACGTTTGTTGATGCTGTGCACTTGTTAGCATCAGAAACATTTATAACGGCTTTTCCGCATGCGAAGCCAGTGCAGACAAACTTATTCGGACAATCATCTACCCTAGTACATGTAGGAGTGGTACCTGTCTGTGTGGCAGTAACATCAAAGAATGGAGCTGAAGGTTCAGGTGTTCCGCCAGTTACTTTAACAAAAACTGACCCATCTGCTGTTGTTTTATGCGAGCAAATCGTTTTTACACAATTAACAACAAGAGCAGGTGGTTGTGTAACAGTTGCAGTAACCGTCGCGCTGCAATTTGGGCAGTCTTGCTCAACAAATATCGTGTGATCTCCAGCCGCTAAACCTTTAAAGACAAATTTCACTTGACCATCTACAAAATCAGTTGGTTTAGCAAACACAAAATCACCACCGTCAATTTGCGCTCTCACACAAGGAGGCGTACATGTTGTAGGAGCGACAGGATTTGGCAATACACAACTTCCTCCAGTAACACAAACTGTTACTTCAATAGCACCGGCCATATCGCCAAAGCATGATTCTTCTGTAACTTTAGTTACCTTTGCACAAAAATTAGCACAGCAATTCGTATTGAAATTACAATTAGGCGCTGTTGGCAAACATGGACATGGAGCTGCAAACAAGACTCCAGCATTAGCAAACAATGCTGCTAATAACATTAATTTTTTCATACTATCTCCTTAATAATCATATATTCTTTTTTAAAACCTTCTCATTTGAGCCAATAAGACTCACTACTCTTTCTTCTTTCCCCCAAATTATATGTCCCCCCCTTTCGTAATCTTAACTGTGTACACTATGATAGTAGCAAATTGAACTTGTTAAAAACAAGAAAAAAAGTAAGCATAGTACAAAAATGCAATTATTGTGCGGAAAAAGCCTTTAGTTTAGGGCCTTTTTTTAGATCCGCCATCTTAAACAGTCGATTACAGTTTGGAATAGATTTTGGTAAGCATACGGTGTTGTAAGCAGTAAAAAAGGGCCCTTGCGGGCCCCAAAGTTTTGTACTTTGCTTTTTAAGCAACTTCAGCTGTTGTTAGTAAGCAACCATGGCAGAACTTCTCGATAATGAATGCCAATATAGCGTTGTTTGTATCAGCAGGTGTTAAACCTGGAAGGCTGCAGACAGCAATAGAACCTTCAGCAGTTCCGGTGTTTGGAGCAGCCGCATTGTCTGTTACCGAAACAGCATAGGTATTTGGTGCTAAGTCAGAGAATGTTACCGTTCTTGAAGCACTCGTTATTATTGATGGAGCTCCTGCACCTGCTGGAGGGGTAAGGGTGTAGGTAAAATTAGGGGAAGGATTTCCTCCTAGGATGGTAACCGTAATCGAACCTGTATCAAGCCCGCATCCTGCTCCAGTTTGACTCAAACTAAGGTTAATGTTCTGAACTGCATCTGAACCTACCTCAACTGTAGCAGTGACTGTGACAGCAGGATTAGATGAATCAGTTACAGTAGCAGTTACATCAGCATCAGCTAAAAATCCGCCTTGTGTAGCAGTAGTCTTTTGAGTCGGTGCTTGTATTGTGCCGCCGATGTTAACAATATACGGAGGTGTTCCACCTTCCCAGTTTACAGTAACAGTCCCGTTTGCATTAGCGCCCGTTGCTGGAGTTGCTATGGCTGATGTTAAGCAAAGTGGCCCGGCTTGTTGCGCAAACATGCTTGCAGAGAAGCTCATTAAGCAAAGTAGTGTTTGACTTATCCTGTTCATAAAAATCTCCTTCTTTGGGATTATGGTTTTGTTATCTTCAGTCACAGCTCCTTTGCTATGAACTTAGTGAAAGGCTACCATATCCGAAAAACGGGATGCAAGATAAAGATGTTCTTTGTTGTACTCAGTCTTTGTCGTCATTAAAAAAGACCCGGAAATCCGGGCCTTCGATGTTATTAATGTGGTGCTTTTATGGTGATTGTTATGGAGCAATACAGCCATTACAGAATTTAGATATAATGAAATTAACTATAGCATTATCACTACTCGTGATACCATTATTACATACGCTTATCGAACCACAGCCAGTCAACATCTGTGCACCATTAGCTGCGGTGACAAGAACTGAATATTCACCAGACGCTAATCCGGTAAATATACCTGTATTATTGGTTTCTGTTTGACCTGAAGGGAAGGTAAGTGTATAGGTTACCGTAATGCCAGTCCCCACAAGATCAGGTGCTATAATTTGTATTGAACCTGTCGGCTGTGTGCATGAAGCATCAGTTTGATGCAAGCTAATGGTTAACGTATTATCACAAGTCTGCAACTGTTGTGGAGTTGGTGATTGTTCTGCAGCAGCAACCACTACAACGACTGGTGCCACTACTACCGATGCAACAACAGAAACAGCTGGCGTTGAAGAGTCCGTCACTGTGGTAGCATACTGTACCTTTGGATCGAGATTTGGGATAGTAAAAGGAGAAGTAACGTTAGTAAATGGTGGTTGATCTTGTGCGGCACTTAGATCTGCTGTAACAACTGGATTTACCGTACTGAGTGTTACCGTATAAGGAGGAGTACCATTTTTCCAATTAACTGTTAAAGTACCTTTAGGTCCTTCATTCTCAGTCATATCTGAAGTAGCATCTAAACTATTTATACATACAGGTTTAACCACCTGAGCATTAGTGCTCATGCTTAACCCAAAAACAGAAACAAGTATTAAGGCAAATTTGTTCATCGCGTTCTCCCTATAAATTTGTAGGCACACAGTATGTGTACATTGCAAATTAGATTACCAAGAGAATACATACTTCGGCAATGGTTTACCTTATTGGTATTAAAAAATTGAGTTCTAAAATAAACATAAAGCCTAAATAATGCGACTTCCTAAAGGCGTTTTAGGAAGTCGCTAAATCCTCAAGCTATTAAACATCCACCACAATATTTCGTTATAATGAAATTCACAATTGGATTCGTTGACGAGGTAATCCCAATATTATTTATTTGTACAGTACCTGTTAAAGAAAACTGATTAGGGCTTTGAGTTGCCGTTGCTGTGATCGTAAATGTACCGGCAGTAAGCCCCGTAAATGTACCGGTAGTATTTGTAATGGGTGTGCCTGTAGGCGGTGTTAAGGTAAACGTAACGCCGGCAGTTTGCGATGGCGTAACTGTTGCTTGTATTGATCCAGTGACTGAGCATGCTGCATTGGTAACCGCAACATTCAATGATGTAAGCGGAGCACCAGGCTGTCCAACGGCAATTTGTCCTGTTATCGTTTGCTGAGGAACAGAGGAATCGGTTACCGTCACTTGGTAAGTTCCCGGCATCAATCCTGGAAATGTAAGTGAGGATCCCAGCGTAGTTTCCTCAGCTATAACTGCTGCACTTGCCGCCGCTGCAACTACGACTGCCACAACAGAAACAACGTAAGGAGCTGCCCCCCCTTTCCACGATGCCGTAATGGTGCCATTATTTTCTTCCATGTTCGTTGCTGGAGTTGATGAAAGATTAGTAAAGCCAAGCGGAATCATAATTTGAGCATAACAATACCCATTCAATAGCATCGATATAATACATAGTAGAATTCTCGTGTTATTCATTGTCTTCTCCTGATAAATTGGATGTATAATTTAGTACTTAATCTTAATACTTAAAGCTATCCACTTCGATAAATCTTAAGCCTTCAAAGCAAAATGTAACAAATTAGGAAAGTACTATGCAATAACACGTAGATATAAATTTTTAAGAAAAAGTTTAGCACTACCGCTCATCGGTAAATAGTTGCCGGCATCATGTATAATATCACTCATTTTTTGGCTCAAAAGAATGAGTGCTTCATTATTAGTTGCGTAGGCATTCTTCAATTGTTCATGCCAGTATCGTAATAAGTGATCTACTAATTCATACACTTCCCGTTCAAGAATTTTGCTTTTCTCAAGTTCTTTTACAAAATCAGCTGCTCGTTCTTGTTCAGGGGAAATAAAGAAATTGAAAAGTGGGTTGGCAGATGCGGCTAGTGAGCCGGAAAAATGTTCTATAAGACATCGAGATCGTATAGTAGGAAGAATCCCGTCCGCTCGAGAAGCAAGCAATATAAAATGATAACCTGCCGGTGGTTCTTCAAGCGATTTTAAAAGGCTGTTCGCACTTGCTTGGTTAAATAAATGGGCGTGCTCGAAAATAAAAAAGAACTGTTCACCTGTGTGCAAAGCAAAGGAAAGTGTCTCAAAAACAACCTCAAGTTGCGCTAAGGTATAAAAATTTTCAGGGGATAATCTGCGAATTAGGTAATGGCGGTTATGAGTAATGTTTACACAGTCTGTGCATTGATTACAGTTTCCTTTTTTACAAAGCGCTTGTTTGAGAAAAGTAAGGGTGTGAGCTGCAAGTTCCGCTTCAGGGCCTATCCATAAATAAGCAGGATGGAGCATCATGAGGACCTCGCGGTTTCTTGGTAATTAGTTGGGTTGCAACTAGTAGCATTGCTATTGGTTGTAGTGCTGATAAAATCGGTTACTTTTTCAATGATGGCAGTATGTACAGTATCGGGGGATGAGGCGGCGTCAATAGTTATGACGTTGGAGCAATTGTGAAATATGGTTTCAAATCCTTTTATAACCCTTTCAAAAAAAGCTGTCTGTTCCTGTTCAAAAGTGGTAAGTTTTTCCTGACGCTCAGACAAGCGCTTGTGGGCGGTGAGATAATCTATTTCAAGGTAGACAATGAGATCAGGGGTAATAGTATTCATCGCCCAATCATTAATCTTTTGAATCCAATCGGTGCTAAGGCCGCGGCCGTATCCTTGGTAGGCCAGGGATGAATCAGCCATGCGATCAGAAATTACGATGGTGCCATTCTGGAGGGCGGGAAGTACGACTTCTTGTATATGTTGAGCCCTATCAGCTGCAAAAAGCAGAAATTCAGCTTGGGGTGTAAGCGGAAAGGTACGTTCATGTAATAGCGTGCGAAGTTGCTTACCGAGGGTTGTTGCTCCCGGTTCTTTGGTAAGGATGACTTCGTAGTTTGCTTTTAAGGCTGTGTAAAGTGCCTGCGATGCTGAGCTCTTACCAGAGCCATCAATGCCTTCTATCGTTATCAAGATTCCTCGGTATGGTTTGTTATCCATCGTATATGATCCCTATAGAGAACCTAAAAAAATATTTCCTTACGGGCCTCCGGCCAGGGCAGGCGGGCCTCATCCGCGGCCCCCTGCACCCCCCGGACCAAGCTTTCCCCTTGGAACCCCTTCGCACTGAACTCGCCGATATCGAGGGGCCCTACCCTCGAATATCAGCTCAAACAGGCAGTGCGAATCGGAAAATAATGCAGGCGGCGCTTGCAAAAATGGCTTATATCAACTTGCCGATGCTTGGAAAACTCTTTCTATCTCAAAAGAAGTTTGGTAGCCTTGGTATAATAATATAACGTGAGTCGTTTTTAGACAAGGAGCCCCACGTGAAGAAATTATTTATTGAACCCGGTTGCATCAGCTGCGGCGCATGCCAATTCACCGCCCCTGAAGTTTTTGAAGTAACCGATAGGTCCCGTATTAAGCCAGATGCAGATCTTAAAAAAAATGAAGCAGTAATTGAGGCGGCAGTCCGGGGCTGCCCAGTAAGTGTGATCAAATATGAATAATACCAGCGAACACCAACGCTTTGATGAACTAAAAAGAAGCTTGACCACCCATGGCAAGCTCATCCATGTACAGGAGATTCTCGAACGGGCTGCCAGAAAATGGCCCCGCAATACCATGGCCATCTGCCAAGATCAACGCATTACGTATAAAGAGCTTTATGAACGATCGCTTGCGTTGGCGCATAGCTTGCGGGAGTTAGGCGTGGTGACACGTGAAAGAGTCATACTTTATTGGGAAAACTCATTAGAATTTTGTATAGCCTACTTTGCCGTGTGGCAGGCAGGTGGTATTGTTGTCCCGCTTAATGTATTCTTGAGCGAACATGAACTGAAAAAAATTATTGAAGAAGTGCAGCCGAGGGTTCTTATCGTTTCGCCCCATTTAAAAGAAAAAATGCCAGCTTTGGAGTCAGCTGCTCTGATAAGTGATGTAATGAGTTCGAAGCAATCTCAAGAACCGTTACTCAGAAAAGAACAAGATGAGCACTCCACTGCAGCTATTTTATATACCTCAGGCACCACCGGGTTTCCTAAAGGTGTTATGCTCAGCTCGCGGAATATCATAATTAATGCCATGCAGGGCATAACCCGATTCGAGTTTAGCCCAAAAGATCGCGTATTTTGCGCTCTGCCCCTGTTTCATAGCTACCCACAAAATATTTGTATGTGGTCTGCCGTTCTTTTAGGAGCTACAGCAATTATAGTTCCAAAAATTGAGCGCTCTTCGATTGTGAAGGGTTTACGCCATAAACCAACGGTTGTTGTTGCGGTCCCCGCTCTTTACGGACTTTTCTGCATGCTCAAGAACCTTTCGTTTAGTAGAGTAAAACTATTTGCATCAGGCGGTGACGCATTATCAGATAAAGTGAGGGGTCTTTTTGCCTTAATCTATGGGCGCAAGATCTGTAATGGCTACGGACTGACTGAATCTTCTCCCTTTATTTCAATTGATAGCGATGATTACACCCAGCCCACCAATACCATAGGCAAACCGTTAGTAGGCATTAAAGCCCAAATACGCAATGAGCGTAAGCAAGAAGTGCCGGATGGCACCATTGGCACGCTTTGGATACAAGGGGAAAATATCATGCTAGGCTATTATAAGGCTCCCCAAGCAACTGCTGATATTATTGAGGATGGATGGCTTAATACCGGTGATCTCGCCTATATTGACGAACAAGCCAAAATTGTACTCGCTGGCCGTGAGCGCGATCTTATTAGCAATAAAGGCTTAAAAATATATCCGCAAGAAGTTGAAAATATTCTACTCACACATCCTGCTGTGCTCCAAGCAGGTGTTATTGGTATATCCTATCATGATGAGGAAATACCAGTGGCTTTTGTGGCAAGCAAAGAAGCTGATATTGAGAAGTTAGCACGCGAGCTTAAAGTATTATGTGAGCGCAACCTTGCTTCCTACAAAATTCCACGCCAATTTTATGTGCGGCGTGAACTTCCCGTTACCACCACCGGAAAAGTTGATAAAAAGATACTACGCTCTGAAGTTGCGCTTTAAAGAACATCCGAAGAATGGGCTTGCGCGCGAACTTTAAGCAGGGTAAATGCCTCATTAATATCATCGGTAAGCGTAAACATTTCTATATCTTCTGGCAAAATCAGCCCCAGAGGAAGCGCTGATTCGGTCATCCAGGCCACAAAAGGTTGCCAATAAGCAACTCCGATGAGCACAATAGGTGCTTTAGGCAGCTTTTTGGTTTGAATCAGCGTAAGCAACTCCATCAGTTCATCAAGAGTACCAATGCCACCGGGAAACACCGCAAATCCACGTGAATAGCGAATCAGTAGCCATTTGCGGGCGGAAAAATTATCCATCTCAATGACGTTGAACTTACACGCCCGTTCCCCTTCATTTTCAAGGCCCTCCACACTAATACCTATCGTGGTGATTACCTTGCTTTTTACGCTCACCGCACCACAGCTTGCAGCTTCCATAATACCAGGACCGCCGCCGGTCAGTACAGGAATTCCATGCTCAGCAAGCATGCGTGCCAAATCCCGTGCCTGATTCATATAGATGCTACCACTTTTTAAAAGATGTCCACCGAATATGGTAACCGGAGCTCGTTCCAGGTGTGTGATTTGCCTGACTCCCCGCAAAATATGGAGCGACATACGCCAGAGACTTCGCAGTAGAGAAAAATAAGCTTTTATGGGTGATAGGTATTTAAACATAGTTCTCCAATTGAGTAACTTATAGCTCAAGAATAGCGATAATTTATTATATAATGCAATAGTTAACAAATCTCTTCACATCCAAAAATTTACATTTGTATAATTATATTAATGTTTAGCACGGGAGAAATTAACGCTATGAAGTATTTAAGAATTTTAGGTAGTGTGCTCTTTTTTTATGGGGCAAGCGCCGCCAAAGAAACGCAATGGATCACTGTTTTAGTGCATGGAGCTTTTGGCTTTCAAGCCAATCTCTCATTAAAAACCATTGTTCAAATTAAAAAAGATTGCATTGAAGGAACTAGGTATGAGCATAATGTCTTAAGAATGAGAAAGCACCCATTTTTTGGCATGGTCCAACCAATGCAAAAGATGGGTCTGGTACCTGTTGAGGAAACTCCAGGACAATTGAATGCCGCGTATGCCTTTGGCACTTTATTTACGCAAGTGCAGGAGTTATGTGGGATTCACGAAAAGAACAAGTTCTACACCTTCGGTTGGTCAGGCCTCATTAGCCAAAAGCGGCGCTATTTTGAAGCACGCATGTTATATAAAGAGCTGAGAAAGCTTCTTTTTGGCTATAAAAAAAGGGGGATTCCAACCAAAGTACGCATACTTGGCTATAGCCATGGGGGAAACTTTGTGCTTAATCTCGCCGATATTCGCAAAGATGAGTTTCCTGAAGATACCTTTATGGTTGATGAACTCTATCTCATTGGCATGCCCGTACATGCAATCTGCTGCCGTCAAGTACAACATTCGTTATTTAAAAAAGCATACTCACTCTACTCTCGAGGAGATAGAGTGCAATCAATTGATATAACAACTCCAACGCATCTTTGTTCCCACAGAGCATTTAAAGGATGCGTTCCAGCACATCTTAAGCAAATTGAACTACGCGTGACCGGCTGCTTAAAACGAGATCCGTTCCACTGTCTCCCGCCTAATATGCGAGGTGTCGTAGACCAATCACCAGGGCATATAGAAATGTGGTTCTTTGGATGGACGCCACACAATTACCGCTCCAATGTTGGATTATACCCACTGCCGGCTTCGGTGCTTCTTCCTTATTTAGTAAAGACCGCCAATGCCATTGATTGCAATCATGTACAGATAGCGATTCGACTTGGTAAAGAATATGCCTGTCTCAACTCAAAAGGGGATGATGATTCTTATGAAGTGCCCTTCTTCACTTCTTGGGAATTAGCAGGGTTAATAACCAAAGGGCTTACCTTTCATCCAAGTAAACCTGAGTATAAAGAGCACTTTTTGGCATTACAAAATTCAAACGATATTAAGGATTATTTATGATGCCCCATAGCTTGAGAAAATCATCCATATGCATCTGCTGGGCTCTCAGCAGCAAAGTGGTTTCAGGAATTTTAGTAACATCATAATGAAACGATTGTAAGTTATTCTTTAACGTGCGCCGCGGTTGCGCAAAGCAGCGCTTAATAAATTGCCAAAAGCCTGCTTCATCGGTGATAGACGCCGCTTCACGCGGCTTAAAATAGAGCAAGCGGGATTCGACCTTTGGTGGCGGATAAAATGCAGTAGGCGGTACTTTATCAAGCAACTTCCATTCAAAAAAATGCTGGAAATAAAGCGACGGAAACCCATACCCTCTTCCTTGAGTTTTCACAATCTTTTGAGCGACCTCTTCCTGAACCATGATGACTCCTTCTTTAAGCAATGCACGATGCTGTTGTAAGCGATGAAGTATCGGGAACGTGACTTGATAAGGAAGATTGGCAAGAAGAATCCACGGTGTATGTGTCTCAAATCGCGCAAAATCAACATCTAATATATTATCTTCAAAGATAGTCATCCGGGGATCAGGGTATGTAGCACGTACATAGGCAGCCCATGACGGATCAATCTCAAAAACCCAGAGGCGTGCACACGGTTGTAGTTGAATGGAGCGCGTAAGAAAGCCGTCACCACAGCCAATTTCAAAGATTGAGCTCTCATCAGTCAACCTAACCTGCGCAATCATATGATCAACATAGATCTGAGCGCGCAAAAAATGCTGCCCGTACTTCTTTTTGAGAGCAATACCATGCGCAGATCCGTGATCCCTTTTTGCCATATGTCCTCCTCAATGCATAGCATGCAATGCATTAATGCGGTGCATTTTTAGTGTTGCACATTTTTTGCTCTCTGTCATCAGCAGTGAATGAGAATGCCCTATGGGTAGTGAGCAGTTGATTGTACAGGTAATTTTTCGCTATACTAAGAGAAAACAGTTAACAACAAAAGGATTTATTATGAAATACGGATGTACTTTTTTTATGGGATTAGTGTTAGTTACAAGCCAAATCGCTTTTGCAAATGAAGAGAAGCCACATCAACCGCAGAATACTGAAAAGCAGCAAGCTCCTCTTGCCGAGATAAAAATTGAAACACCAGCTTTAATTAAATGCTTTTCTAATAAACGTGCATTCGCTTACGGCTTGATAGGGGTCGCGGCTCTCATCAATAGCGGTCTAAACATATATACTGCTTACGATAATACTTTTGGCTCTAACAAAGGTGTACGAAATAGACTCACTACAACTATAGTTGGCCAAGTTAGTATGGCAGTCATTATGGGATTTGTTGCACAACTCGCCTTCAATAAGATTTCTAAATGCGAGTAGATTGATTAGAGTATAGCACATCCTTCAGGCGCAGGGGCCATCTTGCCGGCCAAAAATTCGTTACGCTCATTTATGAAAACCATATCCTCAGCTTCTTTAGCTGTTCTAGGTGACGGCCTATCTTGAGTTGGTTCCACTGGAGTATACTCCACATACTGCGTAGGTCCGCCTCTGTCAGGTAGTATTTGTGGAAGTTTGATATGTCCCCATGGATGGTCATACATAGAGCATCTATCAGGATGCTGCGCACAACGCTCTATTTTTGCGTGAACAGGGCATATACAGGTATGCCCGCGACTGTCACTGGTATGTTGTCCAGGCTTTATATAATGCTGCATAAAGCAGGTATCGTGAAAACGATGAACGTTTTGCTTGACGCATACATATTTCTCACGCCACATTGCCCAACCAATAAGTTTACATACCATTGGTGGTGTTATCTCATCCCTATCTTTAAATACCTGTTTACATATATCACAGTGCACTTTCTCTTTAAACTCCAATGGCTCTCGGCATGAGGGACAAGCTAGGGTCAGCTCATGCGCCGCCTGCGTAGCCTGCCAAGAAGCTATGCAATTTGCGCAAAACATATGACCGCACACTAATGTTTTTACCGAGTTATCAAAAAGGTCAAGGCATATAGCACACTGATTTGCCTCTTCTGTGCATGTTGGACATTCCGCTATCACAGCCGAAGTATAACAGCGCACACAAAAGCTATGGACACAATCTCGTCGCTTATTTGTGCCATATGCTGCCAGACACCCTGCACAAATTGGTTGGCGAGGCACAAATCTCGCAGTGGCGGGAGATGACGGTTTCGGGGCTTGAGAAGTTGGAGCTGCAGCTTGAGCTACGATTGCAACAGGAAGGCCTCCTGAAGAAAGAAGTGGTAGATGATATGCTCCAAAAAAAAGTGCCACGAGCGTGAGAATTTTGATAGGGCTCTTCATATCTTCCCCCTTTTGGATTCGATAAAATTATTAACTACCTTATCTAACCATAATACTTTTAAAACTATTTATCAATACATTCGAGGTCACGTTAGCCTTATAGTTAAACAATTAAGCCTCAAATTTTATACCAGCTAAATGTGCAATTTTTGCTATCGTCTTCAAAGTCGGATTTTTTCGAGATGCAAGCATTTCAGCTTTGGGAACAGACACGCCATTAACCCTCAGGTATCCGTCAAGTATATCTTTAAATGATTCATCGTCGCCATCCAACAGGCACTCCAGAAGACTCTTAGCGATCGCAGTATGGTCAGAAAGAACTTGTCCAGGATCATATGGAGTAAAATCTTTCATTCTTGCTTCGTCGATCTCGATTCCCTCAATATCATCTAGAGTAAGTTCTCGTTTTTTTGCTATTTTTTTCTTTTTCATAACCTGTTACTCCTCCAAAGCAACCTGCATGATGAAGTCAAGAAAAGACCCGTCTCTTTTAGATAAAAATCACCAAAAGAGCCGGCTCTTTTGAATAAAAACTAAACAAAAGAACCGGCTCTTTTAAATTTTCACCAGATGAAAGAATAGCTGTATCATTATAAAAGCACCGGCCATCAGATCATTTTCAACTAATTCTTCACTTAATCAAAGTATCTCTAAAGAAATCAAGTTCTTCAAGGACCTTGCCAGCCCCATTGACCACACAAAACAGAGGATTTTCAGCAACACGTACCGGAAGACCTGTCTCATGTCCTAGAAGCTTATCAAGCCCCCGGAGCATCGAACTTCCTCCCGCAAGCATTATACCGGAATCAACCAAATCTGAAGACAGTTCTGGTGGTGTGTTCTCCAGGGCTTCACGCACTATCCCAACAATACTTGATATAGTCTCTAGTAATGATTCATGCACTTCGGCGCTCGTCAGGGTAATCGTTTTAGGAACACCGGTAACCAAATCGCGTCCCTTCACTTCAACAGCCTCATCGATAAGATTCGGCATCACCGTGCCTATCTCTATCTTAATCATCTCGGCGGTGCGTTCACCAATGAGTAAATTATATTTGCGTTTAACATAGGCAACGATAGCACGATCCATAGCATCTCCACCGACACGGATAGAACGGCAAAATACCACATCTTTTAAACTAATAACAGCTACTTCAGTTGTTCCGCCCCCAATATCTACAATCATACTTCCCGATGGTTCATGCACTGGCAATCCTGCTCCTATAGCAGCTGCCATAGGCTCCATGATAGTGTACACTTCACGTGCTCCAGCCTGTTTTGCCGATTCCTCTACGGCCCGGCGCTCAACCTGGGTGATACCAGAAGGTACACCAATAATCATACGAGGGCGCACGAGGGTTCTTCGATTATCATGCACTTCGCGGATAAAGTAACGGAGCATACTTTCGGTTAACTCAAAATTCGCAATAACCCCGTCCCGCATAGGGCGGCACGCGACGATGCTTTCAGGCGTTTTGCCTAACATCTCTTTTGCCTTTTTTCCCGCTGCAAGCACATTGTTTGTATTCGATTTTACCGCAACTACTGACGGTTCATTGAGTACAATTCCTCTGTTGGGAACATATACCAGCGTATTAGCGGTACCCAAATCAATAGCCAAATCATTTGAAAAGAAACTAAACAGTCGCCGTGCGGGATTAATAGCGGTAAAAAAATTTTTCATGAAGCATCCTTTAAAAATCAAGTTCAAACATGAGTGACACACTATTTGTTTTAGCTGCCCGTTTACTTACTAACCAGTGTACAGGAATATCCCAATAAGCGGAAATTTTGGGATAGAGATTTGGGCATTCTCTCACCTTCCCAAAATCATAAAATGCACCTACCGTGACATGCTCCATTCCCCAAGAAGAAAGAGCTGCAGCACGGGTTAAACAAGCGGGAAGTTTTTCTCGCATTTCTACAGGCCGGGCATCATGTAAGGTATCCTTTAAATGACTTACTAAGGTATATTGCGCCTTCAGACCAAAGCCTTCCCGCAACCCTTCAACAGAAAAATACGGATTAAAAACGAATGTCCATCCTGGATTAACCGTCAGCGGACCTACAATAGCCCCATAAGGTAGCGGTTCATTGCCCACAGGCATACGTGATATCCGTGTTTTTTCAAAGCGCTTACTTGCTCTTGCCTGAATACCAACTATGAGATCTTCCTTAAGTTCCCATTCACTTTCTAAGGCGACATATGCCCCCCAATGCCGTTCTCCCCCCAGGGGAATTCCAGCTGGGTTATTAAAGGGTCGCGCTGCGGCTGAGGGAGCCAAAATACCAACTTTAAGCCCCGTTTCAATGCGTCTACATTTTAAGGTATAATCCCACCGATCCCCTATGCGCGCATAGAGATCAACATCGCCAAAACCCGTATGATTAAAGAACGCTGGGGCAATACCCAATTCTTTATGCATTTTTTCTTTAACGGCAAAGAGATATTCTCTATCACCCACAGGCAATTGTGCGTCTGCGCCAGAGAGAAAAAATTCATGACGTGATGCCACGTGTCCAAATAGGGTATTAATTCCCACAGAAAAATGACGAGTCAATCCAAATTCCAGCAGAAAGGCAAGTCCTTGAGCATCAATTCGGCCCCTTCTATTCCAGGGAAGCGTAGCCCTTGACTGGAAGTCAGAACGCAAAGGATTTTCACACCCCTTAGCCACAAGACCTCGCGCTATATCAAGAGAATCATAGCTGCCGTCAATATCCGGAATGTGTACATGTTCAGTATCTGAAAAAGACCGGTCGGCAAACATAAAAAAAGGCTGTAGACGAAAATGAGAGGGAGCATCAGCTCGGCGTGTAAATGGCTTTAAATAGAGCGGTAAAAAACGATTATCAAAAACCATTGCCTGTGCTGCCCCACACGTGAGCAGTGCGAGTATTAGACGTCCTTTAATCATAAAAAAATCCCCATATCCCTTATATTTTCAGCTTTTATGACAGATCCAACTATAGCGTACCAGACGGAGCCAAGGGAACAAAACCTGGTGGAGAGAGGGGGATTCGAACCCCCGATCCCGGTTTAAGCCGGAATAACCGCTTTCGAGGCGGCCGCTTTCGTCCACTCAGCCATCTCTCCCTGAAACTAGAAAGCTACCGTTTCGGACAGCGTCCGTCGGACAGTGTCCGTTTTTCTCTATTGCACTCTGCTTGTATTCTTATTGTAGCGTTTTTACCCATTTTTAAAAGCTCTTTTTCAAAACGAGGAGTACCTTCTTTTAAGCGCTCTTCATGATTTTTCATTTTTCTTGCTATCGGTTTAGGGGAATATCTATACTGCAAACTAGAAAAATCACCAATGCGCTCTTTAGGGGAGGAAAAGCAGAACAAAAGACATTCACCATAGCATTGTTACAGGAAGCAGTACCAGTTTAACAAAAAAGGAACCCTATGAAATTATATATACCATTAATTGCTCTTGCGTTGAGCGCATCGAGCCTCTGTGCAAAAAGCATTAATAATACCCCGGGTGTTAAAAATTCCAACATCCGTGTCGGTATCATTGTGAACGGTCAGGATGCATTAACTCAGGAACAAACCTCAGCTAAGCAGCTTTGTGAAGCTTTAGGGAAGACAGCATCAGGTTTGCGTTGCGAATTTATTGCTTTTCAAAACAGCTCAGAGCTTCTTGAAGCCCTTGAAAATAATAAAATTGATATAGCAGCTCATAACGGAAAAACCTACACGGCCACCGCTACTCCAGAACCTAAAAAAAGCGATGTACAAACTGCAGCAAAAGCTCTTCTTTTAAAAAAAGCAGTAGAAGTAGCGCAACAAGCGCCAACAGCAAAACTGGCTCCTCAACCAAAGCCGGTACTATCAGTCCCACAACCAGTAACCATCAAGCAACTAAAAAGAGCTGTTGATCGTCCTGCCATCAATGCCTCAGAACGTCTAAAGTCGGCTTTTGAACCGCTCGGAACCAGAAACCCGATTGTGAGAGCTCCCATTCGTAAACCGATTCAATTTGCAAACAGTCAAGGAGCTAAAGTGCACACTCTCCAAAAAGTCTCACCAGGAAAACCGGTAACTAAACCTCAAGCGGTAAAGAAACCTGTAATTGCAGCGAAAACAATAGCAAGCCCCCTTAAAACAGTGGTAAAAAAAGCTTCAGTAACTACATCGATTCCTGCAAAAACTCAGGTTTTCAAAAGAACAGCAGCAGCCACCGCATTAACGAGATCAATTCCGGTAACACCACGCAAGGCGGTGGTCCTCAAGAAATCACCTGCAAATGCTTTAAAAAATGAAGCACCAACCACGGTAACCTCGGCTAAAAAGGTTGTTACCCCAAAAGCCATTGCTGCGCAACCTAAGATTGTTAAGCCGGTTAGCACTCCGGCCGTGCTTCCTTCTAGCAAGCACGTGGCAATAAAGGCACCAGTTGTTGCTCAAAAGGTCGAACTACTCGAGCCAGCTAAAACAATTGTAGCAAAAAAAGCATTCAAAGCTGATGCTCCAAAACTTAGCCCGGCTAAAAAAGCAACCATTGCTGAGAAACAAATCGTGGTCCCTGTGGTAATCGCCGAAGCTCCAAAAGCCCGTCCGACTAAACCTCAGTTTGTTAAAGCTGCACCAAAACTTGAAAAGCAAGTTGAAGCTCCTGCAGTAACCGCTGAAGCTGCTCCCTCCGCTCGCCCTGCTAAAACTCAATTTGTTAAAGCTAAAGCTGTGAAACAAGTCGTAGCTCCTGCAGTGACTGCTGAAGTCGCTCCCCAGGCACGCCCTACTAAAGCTCAATTTGTTAAAGCTAAAGCTGAGAAGCAAATCGAAGCTCTTGCGCTAGCTGCTGAAGCTGCTCCAAAGGCACGCCCTGCTAAACCTCAATTTGTTAAAGCTAAAGCTGAAAAGCAAGTCGAAGCTCCTGAGGTAACTGCTGAAGTTGCTCCCTCCGCTCGCCCCGCTAAAACTCAATTTGTTAAGGCTAAATTTGTTAAAGCTAAAGCTGAGAAGCAAGTCGAAGCTCCTGCCTTAACGGCTGAAGCTGCTCCTTCCGCTCGCCCAGGTAAGCCACAATTTGTCAAAGTTCGAAAAGAACAGCCTGCTGAGCTTATGCCTTCATTGGTAAAACAAAGACCAGATCAACAAGAAATAGAAATGGTTGCACCGAAAAGTGAAACTAAACACAAAGATGCACCCGAAAAAGCTCGTAAGAACAAAAAGAAGGCTGACAAATAACAAGAACAGGCATAAGCATAGCCCGGCGCACACAAAGGAGGGAACCAATTAGGGTTCCCTCCTACCGACTATCTAAATTTTTTTTAATAGTATCATGCATTCAGCACGTGTATAGAATTAAAGAATGGATTAGAGCGGAGCTCCAGGTTTCTTCGCTACCATGTCTATAACTGCACAAAGTTTCTCATACTTATCTGGCTGAAATTCTTTAACCTTACTTGCTACATGGCAAAGCCTCAGTAATAATGACTTACTACATAAGCCTTCTAAATCATTACATTCCTCAAGATCAAGCAAAGCTTCTAGCCCATCCTTTTCTGCCCCGGCACATACTGCACTCACCGCCCAGTCAATAGCAGTGCCTCCCATCTGCCATATCTGCGCTGTATCCCTACTACCCGTAGCAAGCTTACTTCCATCAGGGCTCCATGATA
>PRDV01000043.1 GCA_003174035.1 Candidatus Babelota bacterium | reverse complement strand
AAGGATTCGAACCTTCGAAGGCATAAGCCAACGGATTTACAGTCCGTCCCCTTTGGCCGCTCGGGAATCTCGCCAGTACTTTTCTCTAGTATAAAGAACTAAGAAACTATTTCAAGCGAGATAAAATAGAGAGCAAAAGATAAGAGAGCAAAAAGGCCCCTTGCGGGGCCCTTGTTTTATTGAGCTGGAGGAGGTGTATTAATCGTTGTAATTGTTGGGCTACTGCAAACCGGAGTCGGAATTCCATCAGCAGTCGCGCATGCCAGATTTGAAATAGAAGGAGGAGGGCAACTCGTAGCCGTTGCCAAAACCTTTATCTTTAGATTATCACAAGGCATAATCACTGAGTTTGAGTCGTTTGGAGTTACGATTAAGACATTCCCAGCCTTGAGTTGAGCAGTCCAACCAGTTGGAACGATTATATCAGCGGGGTTGATCGTTAAACATGGAGGAAGCATGTCGGTAACTACAACGCCGGTAGCTGGAGCAGTTCCGCAATTAAGTACTCTAATCACATACTTAAAACTTTGGCCTGGATTAATCGCAGTTGGTGAAGAGCATTTATTAACACAAAGCTTCGGACAGTCTACCACATTCAACACAACTGATTCACACATACTACTGCAACAGCCTGTAACACCATTACTGCAACAGGTTGTGCCACCATTGGTATTATTGCAACAGGCTGTACCATTGCTTGCGGTTACCGTATAGGTCCCTGATGGTACTGGTGCTGGAATTGTTATCATCTGGCCAGGTATACAAGTAGTACTATTTGGAGTAGTCCAACACCAGGCTGTACCGGCGGGTGAACCATCTGGTGCAGATAACGTTATAGGATTTCCTGAGCATACATCAACAGTTATGGGTGACGCCTGGGGGCTTGCTACTGAATCGTAGGTAACACACACTATTGCATTATTAGTCTTTTTGCAACTAGTACCATTAGCGTCTGTTATTTGGACGCACACGCAGTTTGGCATCCCGGGAGTAAAATTGCCTTCAGCAAAACATGAGGCATTGAATGTGCAAAACTCCGAGTCATGACAGGGAGATATCTGCTTACCATTGAGTGTCCAAAAGATGTGCGAGCCGGTGGGGACAAGTGCCTGTAAAGTGACAGGAGAGCCTTGGCAGACAGTTTCTGTACAATTGGTAATATTATTCCCGGAACAGTCTGCTATTCCTACGGTACCGCAGACTGGAAAGGTTACCGATTGGCCACAAGGCTTGCTGGCATCAAGACAAGTCGGGCTGGCACCTAGGTTACTACTCAAACTCAACAAAACTAAATATGCTGAAGCTTGAGCACTCTTTATGAACACATTAGTATTAAAAATCATGAGATATCCCCCCTCAAAAAATGATAAAATTTTTACGTAGGCATGTGCAATTAAATTCTTAATGAATGACTATTGTTTGCGACTATTCTAAAATAACATCCCTCCCAATTCGCTTAATTGTTTTAAGCTATCAGGTCTTAGATTAAAATAATTTGATGAGCAAAAGCAATCATCTTCCTCAATAAGCTATTTTTTATCGATAGGGAAAAGAATCAAGGAACCACGAAGAGCGTTGACCTGGTGCTGCAACCGTAGCATAAAGAACAGGGAAACTATCTTAAGCAAGATAAAAATAAGAAAGCACAAAGGCCCCTTGCGGGGCCTCATAAACTTGTATTGGGGTTATTGTACTGTGATCGGCCATGAAGCTGTTGCTGTTTCAATCGCATCACCGGTCACTTTAACCGTATTCGTTATGGTATCTGTACATCCATTAGCTACCGCGGTGAGCTTAATCTTTGACATTCCGCAAGGAGCAATAGGATTATTTTGCATACACGTTACCATATGGCTTGTGTTGTCGACAGTACAACTCCAATCAGGCGCATTTACACCAGTAGTTGGATCAATGGTAAGACATGGTGGAAAATTATCAACAACAGTAAGCCCAGTTGCTTCAGCTCTTCCACAATTCACTATTCTAATTACATACTTAAATGTTTCATTGGCAGATATCGTAGCTGGTCCACATTTATTCACACATACATTTGGACAATCTTTTACAAGTAAATCCACTTTACTCAAAGAGCAACAACCAGCCGGATCTAGTGCCGTCAAAGTGTAAGGATTATGAATATCTGATGGATTGATAGTTAGCGATGGAGCAACAGTAATCGTTCCATTACCATCTTTCCACGTATAGGTGTTTTGAGCAACCGGCGCGTCCAATATTATTGGATTGCCCGAACAAACTTCAACTTGGATCGTAGAATCCGGTGCTGTAACCGTGAGCGTAGCCATGGAGGTACCCGCCGAAGCACCGCAGCTATCTGTCACCGATAACGTATAGGTTCCTGTATCGGAAAGTGCAGCATGCGATATAGTAAACGATATAGTTCCATTAAGTGACGCTCCTGTTGCAACAAGTCTATTTGCGCCACATTGAGTTGGGTCACATGAGACATCAGCACAGGTTGAAGATGATGTAGTATCCTGGTGTAAGTTATAGGTGTAAGGAGCTACGCCACCAGAAACAAGGGCAGAGAAGGTTACTGCAGAACCCTGGCAGACTGTCTGAGACATAAGTGAATTAGAAAATGTTGGTGCATTGGAAGCAGTGACCATTACTTGAGCTGAACTATGACAACCCGCATCATTGGTTACAACCACGGTGTAGATATTTGATGCCCCTGCAGTGATCGGTGCACTCTCCATAATGCAGGGGGTTGTAAGAGGTGTTCCTCCGATAGCGCCTCCAGTCCAACTAAAATCCAAGCCATTCAAATCATCACCCATAGCTGTAGCACATAAGGTCACTGGTGAACCTGGACATACTGTTAAAGGGCCTGCTGGCTTGATACTTGCAGTTATACCAGCGGAACCTGTTACCACTGCTTGAGCTGTTGTAGTGGTTCCACACATATCAGTAACGGTAACTGTATATGTACCGGGGACCGACACCGTAAGCGATGGCGTCGTAGTCATGCTAGGATCATTCCATTGAAACGAATAAGGGGGAACCCCACCTGTTGCAGAGGCAGTTAAGGTCGTTGACGTCATCTGCCCGGAAGCAGTACAAATCGCTGCAGTGGAAGGACAAACAGTTGCCGCAAGTGGTGAAGTCGGGAAACCAAGAACTACCGAAGCTGTATTACTCACACAATTATTGCTATCTGTTACGGTAACCTGATACACGAATCCTTCCGGAGCACATATACATTGAGAATTTCCAAAAGGAGTGAGGATGTTTTGAGTCCAAGCATACGTAAATGGAGGAACACCACCGGTTACTTGAGCGCAGAGTATTGCACTACCGCCTTGGCAAGCAACTGGATTTGTTGGAGTAATAGAAACAACCGGAGAATCAACATTATACGTTGTACAAGCAGTAACTGTACAATTTGTACTTGTACCTGTAACGCTAATTATATGTTGGCCAGCACTATTAAAAAGAATCGGGCAGGAAAGAGAATTGTTGCAGGCAGGAATCAGCACACCATTATCTTTCCAAGAGATTTGTGCTGGTGCAAATTCGATAAAAGCTGCGTGAAGAGTCACCGTTGTATCTAAACATACAGAATTAAGGCAATGATTTATATTATTCGCACCTGTACATGGGTCCTTACATATAGATGCCTGAACAGTGTTAATACCGCATAGCTGTGAATCAAAGTTCCCACATATTCCTGGGCATCCCTGCATCCCAAAGGCGATTTCTCCTCTTAAAATCAAAATCAAACTAAATAAAAATAAAACGTACTTCATCTTAAACCTCCCTTAAAAAAATTAAAAAAATTAAAAAAATTCACTTAAAAAAATAATTTAAAATCGGATGAACCCCTCCTCTACAAATAAGATCTACAACAATTCTACATAAATTTTAAAGATGCAAACAAGTAATTTACTTTTTTGTGTAGGCACTCGATAGAAATGTCATCTTTATTAACTCTTTAGAAAAGTCCGCCCAATTGCCTAGATTTTTTTAAAAAGCTATTACATCGTCCAAACGTGAATTTTCTTCGATTGATAGGTCACAAGCTCATTTGAAATCTTCTCATCCCAGGATTTGCATGGAGTCCTATCAAAAATAAGCAAATGGCCCTCACTTCATCCTGCTATATCCATATACCCAAAGTTTGTACAAGCCTTTTTTAAATAATCAATCTGGCAATGGTGTCACATCAAGTGGCAATGTCGCAGAGAGTAAACCAGCACAGTTGTGAGCTGTTACTGTAATGCTTTCGTTCGCTGGCACGTAAGGAAGGGTTAAACTAGATCCTTCACCAAGAGGTCCCGTTTGATCATTCCAACTAAAAGTTGGAGCAGGATTTCCATCAGCAATTGCCGTCAACGTTAGTCGTTGACCCAGGGAAACTTTATGCGGGTGCAGCGTAACCTCTACAAGTGTCGGTTGGGCAGCTGCCGTTATGGTGACACTTGCTGAAGATCCGTTCGTAGAACTTGGCGTGCTATTATTGGCTACTATCACTGTGTAAGTATCAGAAGAAGATACACTTGAAACGGTAATACATGGGGTATTTGTTGCACCAAAATTTGTTGGCCCAGACCACAAGTAATTCAAATTACTCATATCACCGCCAGATACTTGCGCGCAAAGAGTTATGGGAGAACCAGGACAAAATACTGCAGATGATGGAATTATAGTTACGACTAGCCCGCTCGTATTTGCCGCTAATAATTCGTGTCCCAGAAAAAGCAATGCCAAATAAAATGTCGAAATCTTCATGTATACTTTCCTTTTTTTATGCTAACAGGTTTCCTAAACCGTCTTACGGCAGGGGGCTTTTTCAATAAATCTCCTAGGGCAAGCATACAATAGCAGACACCCTAAACACAATGGCTTAAGAAAAATAAGTATCATAGAAAAAAGAAGCTGACTGAATTACGTCTTTTTTTTGATCGTTTTCTTCATAGGCTTATCATTTTTTAGCATCCTTTTTCACCGGTTTACCAGTCTTTTTAGCCTCAGGCTTTTTTGCAGCCTTTACACTCTCTTTTGTCTTCTTTGCTGGCTTTTTAACAGCTTTCACTGACTTTTTCTTATCCGTTTTCTCTTCTTGCTCAATCTCGATATCAAAAAGAGCGGATAGTTCATCAGTTTTAAAGTCTTCAGTTTTGGCAACCGCAGTCAATGCTGTAGCAGAACTCATAAGTTCAAGATGATTAACTTGGCGAACTTTAAATAATTCCTGGGGCGTTTCATCTAAGCGTTCCCCAAATCCATATAAGGCCGCAGCCACATGCTTGCACATCGATGCCCAATCTGGACAGGAGCAGAGAAACGTTATTTCGGCAGGCTTTGGAAAGAGACCGCTTTCTTTATCAGTGATTATCTCCATGACAGCCTTCGAGAAAACTCCTTGCAAGAGCTCGATTAGCGAATCTATTTTTTGCCCACAGGCGGCAACAAGTTTTTGCCATTTTCCGTCATCACAGGGCTTGATAGAAATGCTCACCTTATATAAGCGCGAACCCTGCACAAGCGCCTTTATTTCACCATGATCATATACCTTAAGATCAATAACCGCCCCATTGCGCACATAGGAGCGACCCCGTGGAAGCCGTGAGTCAAAATCACTATACCCTTCTAAATTTTTACACCACGACTTTCCCCAAAATGTCTGGGTTATAGAACGTGTCGTAATGGTAACCGGGTGTAACTCGTCACCCTTCTTTTTAAGATTCTTAATCTTTTTTTCAATCTTAGTTCTGCGCTCTGCAACAGGCACATAGCGCGGATACCGTGAATAACCATAACCCATAAGAGCTCTTTATACATCACCAACTGCTCGATGAATATCAAGCGATACTACTTTTAATAATTGCTCATCAGTAAGCTCAGTCAGTTTTGATTCATTAAGCGATCCAACTATTTCATCGGATAGTTCCTTTTTTGAGCTAATAACTTCTGCAATTTTCTCTTCTATCGTACCTTGGCACATGAAGGTATATACCATAACATTCTTCTTTTGCCCAATCCTATACGCACGATCGGTAGCTTGATTTTCAACGGCAGGATTCCACCAGCGATCAAAATGTATCACATGGCGTGCTGCGGTAAGATTGAGTCCCACGCCACCCGCTTTGAGCGAAAGTATAAAAAAGGGCGGCCCCGATTCCTCATTAAATGCTTTCACGAGCTTCGCTCGTTCCTTTATGGGAGTTCCACCATGCAAATGCAATCCTTCTCGCTGAAACAGTTTACCAACATATTCCTCAAGCGCTGGAATAATTTCTTGAAATTGCGTAAAGATCAGCACCTTCTCCTGTTTTTCAACAATCGTACTTACAATTTCTTGTAAGCGTAGAAATTTGCCGCTCTCCGAGGGCATATATTCCCCATAGCCCAGCCATTGGGAGGGATGATTGCAAATCTGCTTAAAGCGCATAATATAATTAAAGATCAAACCTCGCCGCTCTTTACCGCTCATGGTAACGAGCTTTGTTTTGAGCTCTTCTACCGCAGCTTGATAGAGCGCTATCTGCTTTTTAGTAAGGGTACAATAAGCCTGCATTTCTGTTTTAGCAGGCAGGTCTGCAATGATCGTTGTATCGGTTTTTAACCGTCTTAAGATGTAAGGGCCGGTAAGCGAACGCACTGCTTTATAAAATCCTCGCGCATCCTGCCCTTTCTTTTTAGAATAGTCTGCAAAGGCATTCAAAGAACCAAGCGATTGTCTTCAATGTCAAGTTTTTTAACAAAAAAAATGAATTGCAATAATTGGCATCCGATAGGC
>PRDV01000060.1 GCA_003174035.1 Candidatus Babelota bacterium | reverse complement strand
CCATAGAGCGTAAGAACCATGGCATTTGCATGATCACGAATTATGACATCTTCATCTGGGCCGCAATCTTGGCAATCACCATCTTGATAATCACTAAGCACTGATACTCGTTGAATAGATGATTCCTGGACGACATCAGCAACAACTATTTCATTATCATCATCTACTTCATCACCATCAGTATCAACATCAGCAGCTTCTGCTTCTTGCACCTGCGCCTCCATCGGTTTGTTTCTTTTTCTTCGACGCCTTTTCGCTTTTTTTTCCGTGCTCGGTTCCAATTTCACGATCAATGTGCTTGGCAATTGAAGCGGTAAAAGTTCATCAAACATCGTCTTGGAATACTGGTGCACAGAATGATCCTTATGTGCTTGTTTGAGAATAAGCTTCTTCAATTCTCGTGCTATGCTTTCATACATTATCGGTATTTTTAAGGAAGTATAACGTGCATGTAAAGCGGCCAATCTAAATTTTGTGTCCATAAAATGTAGCTTGAATCCCAATTCTAAGCAAATAGCCAGATCATGGTGCATCAATGTAACGAATTCAGTAATCAGCGCTATACATGACCGAGCTTCCAAAGAAAAGGATGATGCCTCAATATGCCCTAAAGACTGCCGAAGTTTTTCAAAACTAGCTTTATACACGTGTGTTTGATGAAGAAGTTGATGCTCTAATGATTGCTTTTGTAGCTTCAACATAAGATGGGTTGCTAAAAAGAGCACTTCTGGATTCACCGTAGTCCGGTATTTTAAGTTAATTTTTTCAATAAGTTCCTGCTGGGCGCTGACAAAGCGAGTTGCAAGAAATAACGTTCTATATCTAAGCAAGAACCCTACTCCTTCAGGTGAGGCAGCCCAGAAATTATCACGTTCTGTTTTGATAAGTTGTTCGTGCTCATCATTATTACGAATAGCACCCTCTATTTTTTCGAGTGTTCCGTAGTAATCAGGGCCAATTTCAACCCCAGACATGAATGTTGCGTCCGCTTTCTGAGCAAGAAGAGCCAATCTATTACTGAAATTATTAACGACTTTCTCACGCACATCTGCCGCACGTTCCTGCAGCAGCATTGTTTTGCGATGTTCTTGAAAAAAGAGATCTTGGTAGTAAAGTAGTTGTGCTAAATCGCGCAAAGCTCTTATATATCGCTCATCTGGCCTATTCAGCCCAAAAAAGTGCGTCGTTATTTTAAAATCATCCGCAACAACGACCTGCTTCTCCATAGCAGCGAGGGGTAACAAAAATAGAGAAGATACCAGTAAGGCAAAAGTTCTCGTGGGGTTTTTCATACGTATCCTTTTATTTAATATGCCGTGAATAACCCATGGCTTTCCAAGCGTTTTTAAGCCATGGCATGAACGTTCAAGAAGCTGAGATCATTAATGAAGTCGGTTCGTTCTGAGCACCTACTGCTAAAATACCGAAGGTTCCTAGTGGAAACGGATGATTTCGGTCGCCGTGTCCAAAACAAAAGCAAGAGTCATCATCGTTAGCCATGACTGAGAAAACGGGAATATTAGTTTTTTGAGCAAATTTTTTAATAATAAGTTCACAACGCTTTTGCACTGCAGAAAACTTAGGATCTGAATAAGACAAGTTATGAAGAAGCCCAAACACTATAGCTTGAGCATTTTTAAGAATTCTACCTCTATTGATTGCTTCTAAGATTGAATCAATTCTGGTATAGTCGTCAAACGTTTCTATCATCCAAATCGCCGGCTCCTGAGAAGTCCCAGCCCCATAGACAGAATCATAATAATGCAGGGAAGATAAATTACCTCCTAATACTCTACCCATGAAAATTGTTTCTTCAGCTTCTTGCGCGCTTTTGTTATGAGGGATAAAGCCCTTGTACGTTACCATTGGTGTTCTCCCCATCAATATATCAACGGTTGATGTTAAAGACGTTAGCTTATTCACCATAGGCGCCGGAGATTCTTTAAAAGAGAATAAAACTGGGCAATGGATAGTTGCAAAACCTAGATTATTCAAAAACAAATGCATTGATGTTATGTCGCTAAAACCGAGAAGGGGCTTTCTTGGAAAACTCTTTGCTTCCGCTTCTAATAATGACCACATTTCATGGGATAACCTTCCACCACGAAGAGCCCAAATTGCTTTAACTTCAGGATCATTAAAAGCTGCTTTTAAATCTGAAAATGCGGCTTGGGTAGACATTGCTTTTTCGGGGCACAAGGGATCTTTCTTAGCAAAGGCAGTACCATCATATTTAATTTTGAGTCCGTACTGAGAAAGAAGAAACTCCCTTAAGAAAGTTAGCGTTGTGAAAAGACTCTCTTCATCAGGAAAACCATTTGATGGCGCAATAATATAAATGGTATCACCAGGGACTAATGGTTGCCAAGAATTGTACCCAAGCCATTCACATTGTACGGTGCTTGTAAAGCTGCTCACTACTACCATAAAAATAAACGTAATTAATTTGAGAGATTTCATAATTTCCTTTAACATAAGATGTTACTTTGTTTTCTTTTGCTTTCAGCAGACAACCATTCAACGAAATGACTCAAAGCCTTAAATCGATGATGAAAGAATAACTCTTCTTGAGTTCCATGCAATTCTGTTAAATTTTTTGAAGAACCCTGAGGCACAAAAATGTCACGAAAAGGCATTCGCAGTCTTGTGATTATTCCAGTTGGCTCTATGATTGTTCCATAACATGTTCCTTGAAATACCTCATAACTATTCGGCGCATGATAATAGACCAAATAACTTAAAAAATAGGCACGCGGATCATCTTTAGCTAATAACCAAAAACCTTCAAGGCCGATTCCTTCAAATACATATTTCACCAATGGCCCAGGAAAATTATTAAATCGCTCAAGATAGATACCGCCATCATCAATAAGTACTGGTCTCTTAAGCAAACTCCATGCGCATTCGGCTTTCGCAAGAGCAATTTTTGCTATATCCAACCCTTGATATTCGGGTAAATCAATATCCGCTTGTTCAAGCGTTATAGAGGGATTGAGCTGTGAGATAAAGTCTTCAACTTCTTTGAATTTATCTTTATTCCCTGTGACAAAAACAATCCGATTTTCCTGAGTTTCATCGAGATAATGACTAATCTTTGAACTATTCATATATTTCACATTCATACTAATTATATAGACCTACAACGTACAAGATTAACCACAAACAGCGCATGATTATCTCCTCTTTAAAATCAGTATAGATGAAAAGCATAGCTATGCAACCTCTTTATCGGCTGCTTCAATTACGTCAGTGCTAAAGAAGATGGCCTGAAAATGATTTGCTTTTGATACTTATAATGTTCCTAACAAAGTCGTAATATGATCCGCAATTGCTGGTTGGCCTAATTGAAAAGCGGTGCGTGCCACACCCTCAATAATATGCGTTAGGCCGGCCCTATCAAAGGAATTTTTTAGAGATTCAATAAAAATGGGCATAGCATCTTGAATGATTTCAAGAATTCCCAGCTTTATTAGGGAAGTGATAACAAGTAAACTTTCATTTACACCAAGTTTGAGTAATGTTACAGCTTGTGTCTTGATTGTTTTGCTATCTCCCTCTGCACATAATGCATTGAATTTAAATAGCCAATCTGGTTGGGGATGTTTTAAAATCCGATAGGCTTCTGTTACCAATTCCTCGCAAACATGACGATCTTTAGATACATGAATCAAAATCGCCATGTTTAACTGTCGCTCTCTTTGTTTGTTATCAAACAATTGGAGTATTTGAATTCCCAATTCGACGTAGACGCTTATATCTTTTAAGTATATACTGAAAACAGTGATTACAAAAAAAGCAACCCGTCAATTCTTTTAAGGAAAGGATCTGCGATGAAATTCTATCATTTTTTTAGTATCATTCTATTACCCGTTTCCATGTACGGTGCTCAGTTTGAAGAAAAAGCACTGTTATCGAAACTCAATGTGGCGATATCGAGTAGTGATGCTTGGATAAGTGAATTAAATTCGATTGGAACCCTTTCTCAACCAAAAAGTTCCTCCGCCTTGACGATTGGTAGAACTATTCCATTATTTGACGAATACCCCAACCTCAAGAAAAATCTTCCTTATATTTCACTTGGAACTTTGCCTACTCCGGTGCAAAAATTAGAAAAGCTAGGCAAAGCATTAGGCATTACCCAATTTTACATTAAGAGAGATGATTTTACGGGAGCTTATGAAGAGAGTAAGTATTGTTATGGAGGCAATAAAGTGCGGAAGCTTGAATTTCTTTTAGCAGAAGCTCTCGCTCACGGTGCAAAGAAGGTAATCACTTTCGGTTGTGCCGGATCAAATCACGCAGTAGCCACAGCTATATATGCAAAAAGGCTGGGTCTCGACTGTATTTGCTTACTAAAACCCCAAGCGCGATCTCATGCTGTAAGGAATAATCTTCTCATGCATAAATTTGCGAACAGCGAGCTGCATTACTATCCCGATAATAACTTTCGCAAATTGGGTGCTATCTCAATCTGGTGGGATCACAAACAACACTCTGGCATAGCTCCCTATATTATTCCTACGGGTGGCTCAACTTCTTTAGGAGCACTTGGATTTGTGAATGCAGCCTTCGAACTAAAAAAACAAATTATGAATGGCGAATTACAGGAACCCGATAAAATTTTTGTGCCATGCGGTAGTTTGGCAACTTCCGTTGGTCTCATGGTTGGATGTAAACTTGCGAGGTTAAAATCAAAAGTCGTAGCGGTAACTGTTGAACCCGAAGAAACAGCCGATGAATTCAAAGATGGCATAATGCGATTGTTTAGTGAAACCAGTAAACTGCTGCATATGCTAGATTCTTCCATACCTCTTATGGAATTGGCTCATGATGATCTTCATATCATCACCGCGTTTTGCGGCTCAGATTATGCTGTCTTCACGCAAGAGGGACAAGAAGCACGTTCCGTACTCAAAGATTCTGAGAACATACTCTTAGATGGAACCTATACTGCTAAGGCCTTCGCCGGTACCCTTGATTATATTAAGAAGAACAACCAGCGCAAAGAAGTACTCTTATTCTGGAATACCTATTGCGGTTTAGATTTCTCCAAAGAGCTTTCTGGCCTTTCGTATACATCATTAGGTCGTTGCTTTCATAGCTATTTTGAAGAGGATGTGCAACTACTTGATGTAAAACGCTAATATTATAGTGCCCGGAACATCTCAAACAAAACCAAAGTTCCGGGCACTCAACTTTCTTAAAAAATTTTGCAATAAAACTTGTATCATTGCGATTTAAGTGCCAAGAGAATTCTGTGCTACATTATTTAGCCATAATTATTACCTCATTTATAACCTCTATAGGGCTATTTTTTAGTTCCATAAGTAACGCATCAGACTGCAAAAATGATGATACCCTGTGTATTTTTTATATGTCGTCGGTAATGCGTAGCTATGAGGCTACATCAGTTATTGCCACCAAGATGGGAACTACTCTTCCCGCGGGCAATTATGTATTTTCTCAAAAAAAGATTAGCACCCAAGATATCGAGATGGTGAAGCACTATTTTGATGCTAGGCCATGTCAGTGGATTGTGAAAGAATCTCAATCGGATATCATTTCACCTTTGTTGGCGCAGGCCGGCTTTAGCGGTAAATATTCTGTTGGTACCTTTTCGCTTGATCTTACTACATTAAAAAATATTGCTATCGATAGCCGGATTACCGTAAAAAAAATTGATTTGCAAGTTTTTCTTGATCAGTGGATACAAATTATTGCACAGAGTTTTTCGTTGCCTATAGCAGAAGTTAAAATTTTTGTTGAATATATCGTGAAAAAAGCTGGAAATTCCGCAAGGCTTTATATTGCATTCTGGGAGGGTATACCAGCAGCGGCAGGAATAGCAATAATACATGATAACATAATGAGTTTACACCGCATTGGAACACTTCCCGCATTTAGAAAAAAAGGGCTTGCTAAAGCCATGAGTTACACGATGTTACTTGATGGCAAAAGCTATGGGCTCACAAAAGCGGTCTTAGCCGCTTCAGATATCGGGAAATCTCTCTACGAAAAATTAGGCTTCGTCCAGTATGACACTTTTAATATTTGGATCTATCAAAAAAAATAAACTGATCCATTTAGTGCTGTCATTCAAGTGCCGTTCTAAGCCCAATCATTTTGTCATGTAAAACCGTGAGTAATGGTTTTGGGAGTCTCTGAATATAACGATGCAAAAGGTAACTTTGGGGAGGGGGAGTTATGTTCTAAGGGCTATTTTGTGAGCACGGTTGGGAAGCATAGCAATGAAGACAAGGTGGCTTAAGACGTAAAAATCAGGGGCGGAAAAGGAATACACAATATTAACAAGCGGCCATGTGAAAGGTGTTCTATGGATTTGAAATCAGGTGTCATAATAATTTTTCTAACAATTTTTTCTCAAATGGATTGTATCATTTATTCGCAATACTCAAGTGTCGAGAAAATAGACACTTATTTAAATTCAGAAAATTTCAGAGGAAGCATTTTAATTTCAAGAAATTCCACTATTGAGATGCATAAAAGTTATGGATTTTCAGACACTGAGCATACGATAGCTAACACTAATAAAACCAAATATAATATTGCGTCCCTAAGCAAGGCATTTGCGGCTGCTGCAATTCTACAGCTTTGTGAAAGAAAACAGCTTAATTTACATGATCAGATTTCTAAATACATAATCTATTGGCCATGTGATAAAAATTTTACTATACATCATTTATTAACGCACACTTCCGGTATTATTGATATAGATCATTCAAAAATAAATTTAGATGTTAAGGATCCTCAAGCAGGAATTATCACCTTGATTAAAGAATCGCCTTTAGAATTTGAGCCTGGCACAAAGTTAAAATACAGCAACGCTGGATATATTTTATTAGCATACTTAGTAGAGCTAATTTCAAAACAAACATTTGAAGAATTTCTTAATGAAAATATTTTTACAAAGCTAAATATGCATGATACATTTTGTGATTATCATGAAAAGACTATAAATAAAGGCTGTGGTGGAATTTATAGCACAACTGAAGACCTTTTTAAATGGTGCAAATCTTTTGATACAGAGTTTGTATTAAAAAAAGAATCTATGAGTCAAATTTTTACTAAGCATTTTCAGGATCAAGATTTTTCAAATAGCCATTGGGGATATGGTTGGGTATTAGATAAATTCTTCAATAAAAGTTTTGCCTTTCATACTGGAAAAACGATAGGCTTTTCTTCGGTAATATTTAAATTTTTAGATGAAGACATCTGTGTAATTTTGCTATCTAATTCCTACGATACACAAGCATTTAAACTTGCTTTTGATTTAGCCAAAATAATATTAGACCTCTGAGGTTAACGATCAATTAGTTATACAGTTGTATATCAGGATTCAACAAAAATACGTAATTTCCGATAATCACCACGATCAGCGAGTTGTAGCGCTTCAATGTAGTTCTTACGAATAAGTGTAGATTTTTGCAAATCTTGATTCATTCCGCAGCTAAAAGGAACACATCCTTGCTTCTTGAGCAGATGATCCACAGCTAAGCGGGCATGTCTTCCATTTCCATTAGGAAAAGGTGAATAAGCACTAAGCGATGATGAAAGCGTACTGCAATTTCGTTAACTGGAAATGATGCATATTCCAGTTGATATTTTACATCATCGCACAACTTCTTCATCTCAGCCGAAATACGATGCCAGCTAATGCCTAAATTTTTTTCAGAAGTCCGAAACTTTCCAGCCCATCGCCATGTTTGATTAAACATGTGTGTATGCAACAATTTGAGGCTATGCACTGAAACAATGTCCTTTTGTCGACTAAGCCAGTCTTCTGCTTGAAGAATATTATTTCTTTCCCATGCATTAAGCGCCTCTTGAGTTCTGATATGCATCGGTATTAAATCATTGAGCTCATCTAATTCGAGCGGCGTCGCACCTTCACTGAGTTCAATCTTCATTTGACCTCCAAAGTTTTTTTGGGCTACCGTGCAGTAGTTGATCTACCAAAATATTTTCTTGGGCCTTACGTTGCTTCACTGTTAATCCCTGCTGCTCCAGTACCATAGAGTGATTTACTCGAGCAGTCCTATGCTTAACCACTTTCCTCGCTTGATTTTCAAGTATCTGGTCTAGTGGCTCCAAGGGAACAATACAATATACCAATTTACAATTCATCGCTTCAGCCAATTTTTCAAGGGTACCCAAACTGATTGACTGGTCTGCTTCTCGCTTTTCAAGACCAACAACATTCGCTTGGCTACACTTTAAACGTTCGGCGAGCGCACGAGTAGATATTCCAAGAGAGTCGCGAATCGCTCGTATCCATCCCTTTTGGGGAACTTTAAGATTTACTAATTCCCCATGAGCATCAATCGTTTCCTGCAACTGCTGTCTCATCAATTTTCTTAGAGAATTCGTCATACAACCCTCACACATGATAACTTATATACAATCAAAAACCATGTTTCTGACAATGTATATGTTATCAAAACGAAAAAAGTTATGCAAGCTTTTGCAGGAAAAACAGCTTAAAAGAAAATGTATAAGTTGTCAAAATCATTAAACTTGATAAGCTATACATTGTCACTGCCATTTTTGTCTTTCAAAAAAAGATGGTTT
>PRDV01000085.1 GCA_003174035.1 Candidatus Babelota bacterium | reverse complement strand
CAAAAAATGAATTTTTAAGTCATCTAAGTAATCCATCATAACGTCAGATTGATACAATCCATCAAGTAGCACGTAATTAAACGAGATTTTGCAAGCTATCTGAGCAATCAGGTCGCGCATAATTCGAGTTTTAGTGCGAAATTCATTTGGTCTAACGCTTTTTTTGGATAACCAAAAATCCCAGGCAATAGGTATGGTGACTTCGCCATTACTCCAACACAAAACTACGGGGCACTGGCCTGTTACAACTCGCTCCTCTATAGAACTATGCATTTTATCAACTCCTTCCATATTTTTTGCAAAACGACGAATGCAAGTATCATCTCCACAAAGATGTCCAGGGTTTTCGTTTGTGGTAAATAATCGAATCACTCCGATAAAGAATGCTTGTTGTTCCTCATAAGATAGCCCTTCTACATTAAGACTTCTATAAAGCTTATCGTGCGAAATGCCCATTTGTTCGGGCATTCTAACACAACTTTTCTTTCCTTCGCTCTTCAAAAGCCCTGTCATATAGAGTTGAATTTTTTCTGGCAATTTGGTATTTACCGAACCCAAAACTTCGCATACACTAGTTTTCATACCGAGCTTCCTTTTTTTGAGAGATTGCGATAGCTCTCAAATTGGAACTCGGTTTTAATTTTTTGTCAAGATCTGATCGAGTTTTTGATCAAATGCGTAAGTCTTGAATTTATTTTCGGGGTCAGCCTGCTGGGATTTTATCGGGTGCGCGCGAGAATAAGGTCGCGCCCGGTTATAACTGATTCCTTATTTACCCAAGGAAATTTAGAGATTCGACAAATTATTGTTATTGCGACATAGTTTAATGTATGCAGAATAGCCCGATTGAACATTGTATAGAAGGAGCCATGGGATGACACAAAAAAAATCATTTTTATGCGGCATAAAACTGGCAATGGCTGCAATTGCCATGGCCGGTTTTAGTCACGTTTGGGCCATGAGAGCACTAACAGCTATGAAAAATGCGTTAGACTACCCTCTGTCTGTTCGCAGCATAAAACCGCCCGAGGTTATAAGAGATCAACATGCATTGGCTGCTAATGGTAGGTACCTACTTAATTATGGCGCTCATTCAAGTATTTCAAAAGTTGGAAAAGTGGGCCTTTCAGTAAGATTATTCGCAGATCGGGCGGCACTAGAAAAACTGCCCGTTGGTATCCAGACTTTTCGAGAAATCATAGAAGAAAAGTATGTCTATGTTGATAAGACCGAGCATCTACATACATTGCTCAATAAGGGTAAAGTGTATTTCTTTGCACGTCCTCGCAGATTTGGTAAATCTCTTATTCTATCTACCCTTCAAGAAATTTTTGCAGGGTACCGCAAGCTCTTTGAGAATTTGTACCTGTCAACGACAGATTATCACTGGAAAAAATATCCGGTACTCATGCTAAACTTTAGTGCCATAGATTATGAAAATCCAGATGCATTAAAAAGGGGGCTTAAGTGGGAGCTTGAGAATATTGCTAAAATGAATAATTTAGTATTAAGCGAAACGCCAAGTATTTCTGCATGTCTGAAGAACCTGGTCATGCAATTATCTAAAACCGGTAAAGTTGCAGTTTTAATAGATGAATATGATGCTCCCTTGGTTAACAATCTTAAAGATCCTGCGATAGCTGATGCTTGCAGAGATATTTTAAGACCATTCTATGCAACTTTAAAAGCTTTGGATCAATACATATCCTTTATTTTCGTTACCGGTATTGCCCAGTTTTCCCTGACTGGCTTTTTTTCTGGCCTCAAGAACCTGCGAGATCTAACTTTATCACGGGACGGTGCATTGTTAGTTGGATTTACCCGGGCTGAACTGCTCAGAAATTTTATAAGCCTGAACGCATTGAATCGCATGTTGCTCTGTGTTACATGGCATTTTCTGTGCTTAAAAACTTACAATATACGGTGAATCTAACTCAAAAAATTTCAGTGAATGAGGTTATTGAAGAACTATTGGGAGTCCAATCTTCAATTTATGTACATAAAACGACTCAAGACCGTTATCGAATACCAGGAAATACAACGCATAAGGCCAGCAAAATATATAAGGCATTCAATATGGCCAGATCATCCGATGCAGAGCCTTATATTAAATAACTGGCTTAGCCCAGTTGCAAAATAATGTAGTGCCTAAAAAACCGAAACGCCCTTCCCTAGCGCTTTTTCTCATTTTTGCAGTTTATATTATGCGGAAGTCGGGAGTGGTAAAATGTATGCGGCACATCATAAAAGTTTATGATGTGCCGCAAATTCTTCCGTTGAACGAGTCTCAGTTTTCATTTGAGACAAAATTCTTAGGTTCATTGCATCTTAAATCTCAACGAGCTCTACTCATTATAACCAATCGTCTTTTTTGAGTGTGCGAGGAAGACGTACAACAGCTTTTTGAATAAGAGAATCTATCTCATTATTTCCAGCTTCCTTGGCCAATTGAGATGCCGCTTTCCCTGCCTTATTTCTCACGGTAAAGTCGATAATACGTTTCGGCATGGGGACCCCGTTGCTGGCCAATTTTTCATAGATTGGTTTACCCTCAATGATGTTAGCATTATCAGGCGCAAACTCTTTTGTTATATTGGCATACAGCTTTGGAGCAAGAAATTCATAGTCTGGGAAAACTATAGTTTCGAGCTCGTCTATTTTCTCCTTGTTTCGTGTAGGATGGTTGATCAGTTCTTTTACTTTTTCAACATTTTCAGAGCCGAACCAATCCTCTAAGCATGAAATTACTACTGTATCTGCAAGTGGGCCATAGTAATAATCATAGCTTAAAATCTTCTGAACAAGATTAGCAATTATAGTCCTCTGTATATGATCAGTGGGATCAATTTTCTTATTAGCAAGAATCATAAGAACGGTATTTCCATCATTATCTTGCGTATTAATGTCTAACTCATCAAAACTCAACAACGCTTCGATCAGTAGGCCATTTAGATCTTTTGCTGCTTCAAGCAATAGCTCGTGAAGAACTTCGATGTCGCCTTTATTTTGTAAAAAACGTTTAATAATCGCCTTGTTGATAGCAGTATTGTTTGAGCGTTTCAATAAAGTCCACTCAAAAGGAATTTCTGTATTAAATTCAGCGCCGGCTTGTATCAACATATCGACAATCTCCTCATTACCTCCAAGTATGGCAAAATCAAGCGCAGAAACACCCTCATGGGTTCTTTTGTTGATAAAAGCCGGGTCCGCGTCGTGCCCCAGATCCACCACGTGCTTCAAGACGGTATTAAAAATTTCATTATTTCCTTTTTCATCAGCTCCCTTAAGAGCGGCTATCATAAGGGCAGTAATGTGGTTTTTATTTTCTGCTTTTACGTCCGCACCTTTTTCAATTAATAAGGTAACCATTCCAGCCTCTCTTCTCTCAACAGCGTGCATAAGAGCGGTCGTTTCATCTGAGTCTTTGATGTTTGTAAAGTTGGTAGCCCACTTTTCCACAAATAATTTATCTCCGCGATTAATCGCTTCCAAAAATTGTTGAGGTAATGGTTCAGTTTCCATTGAAAAGGCAGGAAAAGTATTCAAAAGCGCTGCTAAAACAATAAGAATCCTTGTATACATGATATATTCTCCCTTGTTAATAAATTATGATATTTCATCTTTCATGATACACAATTTCAATCAGAATGTAAATTGACATATTTTATTTATGTAATTTATTGTTTGAATCTATCGTAAATTGCTTTTTAAAAGCATTAACATATTCTAAAAAAACTATAAGCTATCAATTGCTAGGGAGGAACAGTTAAAGGAATTGTATGATCATTTTTCTTGCCGTTCTCCTATTTTTTCAGGAAAGCCTACCTATGGCAGGCTTTCGCTATACAAATCCAGCATCTTCATCTCTTAAAGATCTTTGTATCCCGATCGTCATTAAACAGTTAGAGACTTCTAGAACCGATGTATCTAAAATTCCAGTTGATGTTCAAGATCTGCTTACAGCCTCTTTAAAACGAAAACATGCCCATCTCTTCTATCGTATTTTTAAAGAAACTTTTCAGCCACAGGTTACCCTGCAACCAGAAATGTCTGACAAAGCAATTGTTTTATTAGACAATTGCCGCCTTTGTTTAAAAATTGGTGCACTTTCAAAGCAAAGCATTCTATGGGATGTTGAAAATAATATCCCTTTGTTAACATTTGAGGAATCAGGCACTTTTGCTGTAACGCAAGATCATCGCTATCTCTATCATTGTTCATCGGATAAGACAGCAACTATTTACTCATTGAAAACTATGTCTAAAGTAGCTTCATATGCTTTTGACCCTTTTACTGACGTGCTTGTTTTTGATCCTCGCCAAGAAATATGCATCTCATATCCGTGCAAAAGCTATGATGGTCATTGTGGCCATTGCTTTCACTGTGACAATGACCTATGCGAATGCACAGCAACCGAAAGAATGGGGTGGGCCGTCAAGCCTGATAGTCAAGGTCATAAATTTAAATGGGGAAAGGGGCTTGTTGAATCACTTAACCATTTTTACTCCCTCATTATAAGGGCTTCAAGTGAATCCTATATTCTTATAGGACGTAAAAAGATTGCCTATTTTAAAAACCTCTTGATGCATCAAGGATTTACAAAAGAGATTTTTTATCAACGGCACGACGAACTGGTTATAGCGGAACGAGATCAGTATTTTACAGATTCCCGTTATTGCATAGACTTGAAAACCGGTAAACGTGATTATCAGATATTGGTTAACCACACCCAAAAATACATAGCTTTTGGCTCCGTACACGAAGAACGTTATAACGATAGAGCTTATAGGTCGGATACGGGAGAATTGATCGAAGCCAAATGGAAAGGGCTTTTTGGCGAAAAAGTATCTATGCCTTCAATGACAAGTCGCCACACCTTTATAAGTGGTAATGGAAATAAATTTGTTTCCATTGATCTATCTGGTTTAGTGGTTTTTGATATTTCAAAGGCACCAGAATCACAGCAAATTCATTCGCGGCAAGTTGCCCTACCGTGGAGAGAAGAAGAGACATATAATTTTGATGGTGATATTCGCTATGTTATGCTTAACTTTGACGGATCGCTTGCGGTATTAGTTGCGAAAGAGCGTAACTCTTATGTATTGCGCTATTACTTATATAATTTGAAAACAGGACACTGCATCGAGATGTATAATATTTGTTGTAGTAATTACGGTAGTGCAGTCAGAACTGCTTCAAACATGAAATTTACCAGCGAAGGCAACTTTTGCATAGCGAGTTATCAATCATTAGAAGGAAGTCAACGCATAGTGAAATTTGATTTTTCTAAAATTGCTCCAACTTTGAGATTGCAAGAAGTTCTATTTCTTGTAGCGCTTTTCGAAAAAGAGAATGTTGCTGAGTATATAAAATCAAGTGAGGGCAAATCTGTGCTTAACGATTTTGTGGATAAGATTACAGATGAAGTGACCAAAAATGCACTTAAACGTTATCTTTTGACAATCGGATTTAGCGAGAAGTGAAGATAAATTTCTCAGAGCAGCGAGTTTTGGTACTTAGAGTTGAAGCAATAACCTCTCTCAGAGGGCGAGACACTTTATGAGTTGCCATACTTCCTTTAAATTGATTGAGTCTCAGTTTTCTTTTGAGTAAATTATCGTTTAGTTAGAGGTTCAGAAGCTAGAAGCTCTACAGAAATTTTAAAACCAAGCCCATGTAAAATTGCTTCCATCGTTTCCCACTTTGGACTCCGTTTGCCTCCAAAAATGCGATAGAGATTCTGTCTATTAATACCAGCTTTTTGAGCGAGCACACCTAATCCTCCTTGTGCATAGGCCAATGCTTGCAAAGAAAACATTAAAGCCACTAAATCGCGTTCGTTATTATAATCTTCAAGTGCGGCAGTAAGATATGCTTGAGCTTCCATAGGGTCTTTGAGAGACTCAATAAGGTATTCACTATATGTTCTCATAATGTTTTCTCTTTTAAAAAGTTCGTGTTTTTGAGATCCTTAAGATAACCAAATGCTATATCAATATCTTTCTTTTGAGTTCTTTTTGTTCCGCCATTCAACAATACTACAAATCGATCATTAGGGAGAGAGTAGTATAATCGATATCCAGCACCAAAACTAAAACGCATTTCAAAAAGTCCCCCACTTAATGATTGCCAATCTCCAAAATGGCCAGATGAAGCTAATCGCGCAATTCGCGTCTTAATACGTGCACGAACCGCAGAATCAAGAGATTTCAGCCAATCAACAACAGGTTCCTCACCATCTTTTTTTTGATAGAGTATAATTATTCGATTTGGTATCATACAGTAATTGTATACTAACGGCGACAATTATGCAAGAGTTTCTGAGCTACTGAGAATTTAGAACAATAGGTAAATTGCCTATACTTATTAATCTGTGGCACCGAGGACCGGTTAAAACCAAAACGAAATTTCCCTTCGGTTGGACAACCATTTAAGCTAGCGGCTAAGCCATTAGGAGCACTGAATGTATAAAGCGAGTCCTCTCTATCAGAGTCTTCAGGATGAGGCTGCCTATGATGAGGAATGTACCGAAACGTTAATGATTGCATGTAGTATTCCTACGGATCCAGAATGTGAAGTTTATCAGTAGGAGAGACCATAGTTCAAAAGGATGCGTGTCCCTAAGGCATTTTTTGCATAAATTCTGAACAGTTCTGCCAGTATGTTGAGTATATTACCGATTGTCGCCTCGAGCGCGTAGGCCGAGCAAGGATGTTTGATACTGTTAATCCATTTGTTTGGCTGAGCTAGGGAGGAACTTTTTCTAAACCAGAGGTAACTGAATATCAGACAGCCGGCTCGCTTGAGTGGTAAAAAAAGCGTGGCAAATCATAAGGTTTATAGTCTTATTATTTGCCACATATTCTTTGGGTTGATTAAATCTCAGTTTTTTGGGCGTAAATGATCTTTTCAATTTACACTGTAGATCGTAATGGTATTTGCAGAAGAATT
>PRDV01000042.1 GCA_003174035.1 Candidatus Babelota bacterium | reverse complement strand
TGAATCCCTCTGGATCCTGCTAGCCTTCTTAAGCTTAGCGTCCTAAAATTAAGAAGCAATTTTAAGATATAAGTAATCCCGGAGCACAAAAATCGAACAGCGACCATAAATCAGTAAGACTGTTCTCAATTGGCGTACCAGTTAAAACAAAGCGTACAGAACTACGCAGCGCTTTCACTGCCCGCGTCTGCTGAGTTGATGGATTCTTAATAACCTGTGCCTCATCAAGCAGTATCATATCCCAGGCAATCTCCGTTAACCAGGGCAAGCGATGCACAAAGCCATAGGTAGTAACAATCAGATCATAAGCTTCCAGATCACCCTTCTCGTTCTTTGCCTCGGCTGAAGGATGCACAAAGCGTACGACTAAGGTTGGCGCAAACTTCTGTAGCTCTGCTTGCCAGTTGCCGAGTAACGATGCAGGAACTACCAGTAAATGGGGCTTTTTTTGCGTAGTGAATTTAATAAGCAACAAAAGCCCAATAACTTGAATGGTTTTGCCAAGACCCATATCATCTGCAAGACATCCTCCTAACTGTAAGGAATAGAGTAACCAGAGCCAGCGTACCCCCTGCGCTTGATATGGCCGCAATGTCGCCTGAAGATGTGTAGCAAGAACCGAATCTTGTAGATCAACATTCTCAGGATGCCTCATTTTTTCAAGTATATCCTGAAGCCATGCTCCGGCGCGCACTGCACTCCATTCACGCACATCATCTTGAAAAGAACCTTCAGCTGATGCGCTCAAGCCTGGTCCAGCCAGCATGCGCATACCTTCAGCGAACGTAAGCCCTCTTGTTTTTACAAGCTTTTGTACCTTTTGCCAATGATCGAGTACTTCATGTAGTTTTTCCTGATCTACTTCCACCCACTGCTCTTTAATTTTAATGAGCGTATTACCTACGTGGAGAATCTCATGCCAGTCATCAGGTGAAAGTACTTGTCCTGAACTCAGGGTTAACTGAATATCAAAGTCAACGAGACTATCAAGCCCCACAAGGCTTCCCTGCTTATCGCCGATAGCAACAGCTACCTGCGGCCGCGGTGGCTTCTGGCTATTCCACCACTGCGGTATCTTAGTAAGAATTCCCGCAGATTCAATAAGCGGAATATCCTTTAAAAAGGCATATGCTTGCTGAGCAGTCCATGAAATCGGTTGATAGATCTGCCCACCCTCAATAAGCTGTTTGATAACAGAGCTCTTTGCAGCAGCCTTTTGTACGGGCGTTAACAGCGAAAGCAATGCAGCGGTATTTTTCTCTCCTGCATATTCTTGAAGAGCTTTGCCCAGGGGAATATGCTTAGGCACCTGTTGTGCAGATAAGCGCGTAGTATACGTAGCTAAAAAAGCAAAGGGCTGATTGGTATCATTCTTATTTTCGGCTAAATGAAAGTACACTCTTCCCACCAGATTCCATGAGCTATTATAGGCTTTAAAGAGCTCATTAACATCCGTATATTTTTTTGATTCATCGATAAATGCTTGAGAAAGGTTATGCCATACCTGCTTAAGTATGTCGGTATGCAAATATTCACTTCCTTTAAAGAATGGTGCTTCGCTGATATAAGTCTCAAGCTCATCAGCTGATGGAAGCGGTATTTTCCCATCTGTTGTACCTCGACGGCAGACTTCCGTAATAAAACGACGAGCAAATGACCGCCAATAGGCAAATCCCGGGGGAACCTTGTCCTCAGGATCTTCAATCCCTACTACAAGCAGCGCCTTGTCTGGGCCGTTCTGAAACAGTTCTTCCAGCTTAGAAGAGAAATGGGGCTCGGTATCTTGGGTACTTTTGTCAAGGTACACCTTGCCCGTGGGGGATAACGCTATATCCATACAATCAACGTGCTCACTCAGAATTACGGGATACTCTCTGCCATCAATGGCAATAGGTGTCTTTTAGACTATCCTAGCAATGCCTTTCTTGCAAATGCTTATCTCGCAAAAATGTTTGAAGAAGAACGGCCCAGATGCGGGCGAAAGTAGAGATTTATTTTGCGGGGGCCCGAAGGCCCCCTCTAGTATCTTAAAGAATGTTATGAACGATGGTAGTTATTGGTGAAGAAGTTCTGCTTTCTATGCTATCACCCATTACTGTTGCTTCATTTTTCAATTTCCCTTGACAATCAACAGCTTTCACCTTCAAGGTGATCTTTGATGATCGGCAAGGCTCAATAGGTTCGTTTTGAGTAGCGGTAACGGTTGTAATGCCAGTTACTGGGTCTTCCGTAGCTGTTACAGTCCATCCTTCAGCTTTAGCACACTTGAATTTTACACATTTTGGTAAGGTATCAGTAACAGTCAGACCGGTTGCTGCTTCAGTTCCTGAATTTACCAACCTGATAACATATTTAAACTCCTCATTTGGGGTAATATGTTTTGGTCCACATTTAGTTATGCAAACGTTAGGGCAGTCCATAGCATGAAGATTAACCTTACTCGTCGAACAACATGGCGGGGTACTTACCATGCCACAGCACGCAACAGGATCAGTAGTTGTGCAACAGTCGCCACCTACTATAAGAGTGTAAGGGTTATCTGGATTCGTAGGATCTACTTTGAGTGGATTGTCTGATATACCCGTACTACCGGAACCATTAGTCCAGCAATAATGAGTCCCTGGTGGTGTTGCTGCTGGCGCTTCTAAGGTAATCGGATTTCCAGAGCAGACATCAACTTGAATTGTCGAATCTGGCAATGGTGTTACAGTAAGATCAACCGCTTTAGTAACCATACCAGCACAATTAGCAGCTGCTACTGAAATTGTTTCGTTAGCTGGCACACACGGTAGAGTTATGGTAGATCCCTCGCCAAGAATACCATTTTGATCACTCCAGGTGAATGTTGGTGCAGGATTTCCATCAGCCATTGCTGTCAAAGTTACTCGTTGGCCAGTGCAGACTGGATTAGGAGTCGGTATCACGGTTATAGTTGTCGGAGCCACGGCAGCGCTTACTGTCGCTGTACCTAGACAAGGTGATGTTTCATTAACATTGGTCACTTTAACAGTATACATGCCTGGCGAATTAACCGTAATGCAGGGAGTTGTTAATGGTGTAATTATGTTTAATCCCATCCAAGAAAAATTAAGATTGCTCGTATCACTCGAAAGATTACTCGTTACTTGGGCACAAAGTGTAACAGGAGATCCTGGACAAAGAATAGCTTCAGATGGAATTACGCTAATCGTTAAATTGTTAAAAGTAATAATACCGGAAAAATTACTGCCCGCTGTACTTCCTACCGTACCTGATATATGGATCCTTTCCATTACATTTGTGGCTCCTGTACAACTTTTTTGATAGGTTATCTTAAAACTCGCAGAGATCTGAGTTAATTGAATATTGTTTACCACAACAGTATTGCTTACCGCATCAAACACTGGCTGCCCAGACAACCCCATAACATCGCTAAACATAACGTTTACTGGATCAACAAGTGGACCAACTACCACATTCAGTTCATCCCCCACAGCGCCGGCAATAGTCACTGCATAGGTTACTGTGTCTCCATTATTCACCGTTGTTGGAGTTACGGTTATACCAAAAGGATCCGCAGATATCCTTCCTGCAATCATCATTAAAATTAAACATAAAAATAAGTTTGTTTTCATAGTTTTCCCCAAAGTCATAACGCCCTCGCTAAGCGAGGGGCTTGACGGCTGTTAGCAGTCCCTGGGACTGCCAGATTTCACCTACAATTTCACTTAGAATTCGCCAGATTCATCGAATCCTACGCTGTCAAGTTGCTCCTGGTTTTTTACATACTTCTTTATTTGATCCAGTTCGAAGCCAACTGTTGACACTGCATACCCTCTCGCCCAAAATTGTTCTCCGTTAAAATTCCTTTTCCTTCCGCCATATTGGCGACGCTACTGCTATAGCACTTTTACCTTTAAGATACCCTATAACTTCTGCTACCGCATACTTTGGTGGAATACTTATCAACATATGAACATGATCTTGGACAATATGGCCTCCTATGATTTCACAATCCTTTTGACGTGCAAGCTCATGAAACGTTGATTTTAAATATTCTCTTATTTTTCCATAGAGCTCTTTCTTTCTTCCTTTCGGAATAAAGACTACATGGTACTTGCAGTCCCACTTAGAATGGCTTAAACTTTTATATGCTGTTGTCATATTATTCCCTATCGAGCCGTCTAGCCCGATTTGACTATATCACAACAGCGCTCTTTATTACTAAATCCAAGGGCCAAGCCTTGAAAGTCACACTAGTTAAACTAGTGGTTTACCAATTTTCAATTAAATAAACAAATACACAAAAGCACTTACAAAAATCGACAAATTATATAAGCCATAAACTGAGTATAAATAAATTGGCCTTTTGATTACCAGAGAAAACCAAAAATCGTACATGCTCGAAGAAAATAACACGAGTGATATCAGGGATACATAGTAATTTTTAGATCCTGAATTTTACTACAATTATTTGATACAGTGCCTGTCTTTACACTATATATGCCAGTCTCACTCTCAGTACCATTTAATCTTAGCTCGCGTCCAGTCTGCTTCAATAAAATGCCGTCTTTCAGCCATTGATACGTTAACATGTCTGAATCACCAATATCAAAAACCGCAGCGATAGTTAGCTGTAATGCCTGTGAAAAGTTCCCACATCCGGTAATAGTGTCTTTTAAAAATAATGAATAAACGCCCGTCTCTGAAACCAACCCAGCAAGCGTAAAAGTTACTTGGGTCGCATCAATCAGAGGCTGTCCATCTTTGTACCATTGATAAGCATAATTACCATTCGGCCCTCGCAAAGTTACTTGATGGCCTGGTGCTGAACGTATCCCAAACGGGGTAAGAGGAGGCAACTCCACCACAACTTGTGTAATACTTTGCTTAACCGGAATATACCCTTGAGGTCCATAAAGTCTTGCATGTGTCGATATTGGCGTATTACCACACACAAATCCAGAAGCAGGTACTTGGACTTGAATGGTACATGTCGCAGTCTGGCCTACAGACATATTAGTCATATCCCAATAGGCTTCATTGCCATAATGACCCGCATACCCGCCCGACGTTTGGATGGTTAGCACTTTAAGGCTCAAAGGGATGCTCTCTTGCATAAGATATGTTCCCGCTTTATCTGCAGTAAGCGTATAGGTTATGGTATAGGTATTTCCTGGCCGCACAGAAGTTGGTGCCTGTACCACTAACTGAGCTACTAGAACAGAATTGATTAACAAAACTACCGAGAGGCAAAAAACTTTAAGATGACACATGTTATCTCCATTATTACTATGATAGGTTCTCTTTTCATAATAAAACAAGACACCGTAGTCACTCAATACTCTCCGGGAAAAAAATAATCACAAACTCTATTACATCGTCCAGACGTGAATCTTCTTCGATTGATAGGTTATGAGTTCATTTGAAATCTTCTCATCCCAGGGTTTACTAGGGGTCCTATCAAAGATAAGCAAATGGCCTTCTTCAGACCCAGCGATATCCATATAGACAGCAGTTTGCTCGAGCCCTTTTGAGAGTGTATCTTCACCATATTTTATTTTAAGTTCGATCACTATTTTTTGTTGTTTCCATAAAACTAACAAATCAAGTCTTCGTCGGCCAACAGCATATTCTCGATGAATATGGCCGCCACCATTTATAATCTTCTGTAAAAAGGCCATGAGTAAAAGATGGGGGAACGATTCGTTGTACTCAATCTTAGAGCCAAATGATTCAGAATTTTCTCTAAAAAATTGCGTAAATGCTTCCAAAAGCTTCGGCACAATGAGCTTGCCAGACGCATCTATATAAGAAACAGTTTGCTCTCGAATCAATTCCTGCATAACATGCGTTAAGGCTCGCGGTATTACTTGCTGATAGATAGGGTTTGCTATTTCCCAACCATACTCCTTCACCAAACCTAAATCTCTAACATACTGAATATCATCGGGGTTAAAGGAAGCCGGTTCAGAACCGCTGAGAATGGCATCAATTATGCCACGCACCCGCGGCTCATTAAGTCTATCAACGAGCGCATCTATATGTGTATCTCGACGGAGAATCAGCTGTTCTTTCGCTTTTTCAAGCAGAGAGCGCGTAATCTCAACAGACCGATTAGTTGTATCTCTAAAACAAGCTTGATAGGCCAGTGCATTAACAAGCCATGGTTGGCCTTGTGTAACCTCGTAAGCAAAATTCAGCGCTTCTTCAGTAAAGGCCTGTCCTGTTTCTTCGGTATGCTGGAGATACAGCGACCGAACCTGCTCAGATGTAAAATTTCTGAGCAATAGTGAGTCGGCTACTATATTAAACGGACTTAACAAAACTCCCTTTTCTTTTTCTTCAATTGATTGCAACTTATAGTCTTGTAAACTTCGTACACCTATGAGGCATACTGATTGTGGGAACAGCGCAGGCCTACTAGGATAGCCCGTACGCATTTGTTTTAAAAAAAAGATAAGTGATTTCTCAACAAGCCCATCTATTTCATCAAAAAAAAGAGCCAATGGTTTTGTGTTAATCTGTGCCCAAAAAAATAAAAAGCGGTATAGCGCATTTTCTTGGACGAATTTATTTTTAAGGGCATCTCTCAAAAAAGCAAGTGCCTCTTCCTGATCACTTAACTGCTTACTAATTTCTGTTTCAAATTGGGAAAGTAGCCAATACACAGTTCTTTCAATATCGTTATGTGCAACGTGCGCTGGTTCAGTAGTTAGATACAGAGCTGTGTATTTTCCTTGAGCATTCAAATAGCGAGTATATTCTAAAACAGCTGTTGTCTTCCCACTCTGACGTGGAGCATGCAGAACATAATAAAGTTTTTGATCAAGAAGATCATCCAACTTTTCCCAAGGTAGACGTTTAGGTATAAAATAATGATCACCAGGTAGTATGGGGCCAGCAATACAAAATGTTTTCATTGGATCTCGCAGTTTTGATTATTCTTTAAAAGTCTAACAAGAACAGAAATGCAAGTCCACGAGAATAAGTCAGATACGCCAGTAAATAAAGACAGCATAAGTTCCTCAGAAAGCCTTATGCTGTCAAAAAATTGCAAAATCGACCGTTATTTAGCTGCCTTTTCAGTCACTTTAACCGTAAACAGTTTCTCAACATAACACGGCTCATTATTGGCATCCGTAACGAGCACCATGCATTCATGACTGCCTACATCCTTACCAGTATATACTGCTGAAGTATCTTTTGAAAATTGATCCCCGCTATCCAAATCAGTCCAGCTGTAGGTATAGTTTCCTGACCCGCCGGTTACCTGAGCCTTCAATCGCACAGAGCTTCCTTTGGTTACAGAAATTTCTTTTGCATGCTTATTACTTTTGGAATCCGAAGATACGGTTACACACAATTTGCTTCCATCACTGCACTCTAAGCACTCTGCAGAAATGTTCACCATCTGTGCTACCAAACCAACTGCTAGTATACCCTTTAGAAAAATTCCCTTCATATATCCCCCTCGCTTATGAATGTCTAACCCCACTATACTGTAGCACCAGAAATGAAAGCAATACTTGCCGAAAAACAATTTGCTTTAGCGGTAAAAAGAGTATACTTAAAAGAGATTGATATAATGGAGAGCTGCTATGCATGAGACAAAAACATCTTCAATAAGCATCAACAAACTGCTGGGCTACTTTTTCCCTGAATTGGTGACTGCTGCGCTGTTGTACATAGGCCTTGAAATCATTGATTATAGTATGATCGCCTGTACGAATGTGGCTTCATGCAATGCAACGCTCGTCATTTCCAATTCGCTATTTCATTTGATTACCAAAGTGGCTGAAGGCTTCCAGGTTGCTATGGTTATTATGTGTGGGCAATATAACGGTGCTCACGAATACCATAAAACCGGACGAGTTTTATCTGATGCTCTCTGGACCACTGCACTTGTGGGTGGCATCATTTCTCTCGTAGTCTTTTTAAGCCCCCATGCTATTTTTGCATTTTATGAAGTTCCTCAAGAGATAGTTGATTTGGGCGTCCCTTTTATGCGTATTCGAGCCGTGGGTATCTTTTTTTCTTTTGTCTACCTTGCGCTTATTGGATTCCTGCGCGGCATTAAAAATACTAAGGCACCTATGTTTCTCTTTATGCTAGGAGCTGTTGTTTTTCTCTTTTTTGATTATGCTCTTATCTTTGGCAAATTTGGCTTTCCTGCACTGGGCATTCGTGGCTCAGCGATTGCAACGGTTGCGCAGTATGGCATTATGCTTGCAGGAGCACTTATCTATATTCTCAAAGATCCTGAACATCGCAAATATGGCATCACCCTATTTACTCCTATCTCGATACGCACTATGCGTGATTTTGTGCATCTGAGTTGGCCGGTTATGATTGATAAAGCAAGCATTGCTATATACCCGATTTGGCTCGCTAAAATGATGGCTATTACCGTAAAAACGGCAAGTCTCACCACGGGGCGCGTGCTGTTCGATAGTTATTCAGTGTTGCGGGTGATGGAACGGGTAGGCATATTACCTGCCGTAGCATTTGCGCAAGTGATTACCTTCCTGGTAAGTAATGATTATAAGATCAGCCACTTTTCGGTGATTAAAAAAAATATAAAGAAAGTACTGATTCTCGCAGCCTGTTTTGTAAGCTTCTTTACCGCGCTGTTTATATTTTATCCTCATTTCTTTCTTGCGCTTCTTAATAAGCGCAATGCCTATAATGACTATATTTCACACTCACTGTGGTATATTGCCTTACTTATCTTTTTTGATGTTCTGCAACTGATTCTTTCCGCTTCCCTCCGCGGAGCTGCCGATGTCAAAACGGTCATGTGGGCACGATTGGTAGCAACTGGGCTCTTTTTTGTACCGGTAGCCTATATTATTTCAATGCTACCCATGGAAAATATACTTATGAAGTTCATTCTTCTCTATAGCTCTGTACACTTCAGCTACGCACTCATGGGCGCCATTTACGTAATGCGCTTTAAGAGTGGTGAGTGGAAACGACAATCTATTAAAGCCTAAATAACCCATGCCGTTGCGTAGGCCTTTTTCTTGGGAGACGCTCCCCTATAATCACGCGCCCGATTACACGATTGTCGCATACATAATCATCATCTACAAAGATCTCTTAATCCCCTACCCATAGATTCCCAAATTGCATACTGTGATGCATGCCGCTCAGAAAATTTTAGCAATCTTTCCCATTTGACAAAAAAATGAGATGTCTTATACTATATCATAACAGAATATATATTAATAATTTTTTAGGAGATGATTATTATGAATTATCGACCATTACTGAGTATTTTGCTCCTGCAGACATCTCTCAACTGTTTTGCAATGGAAAAAGATCCAAAGGGTCAGCCTATTGCCGTTGAAAAATCAGCTGCTATAGCCAACGAACTTCAAAAACAGTTAGATGCTCTTATAGCTCGAGCCCACATAAAAGCTCCCGTCGAAGAAAAACCTGGTGAATGCGATGTCTGCATGAATGATGTGCAAGGAGATCAGCTTATTACCTGTGATGGTGAACAATGTAAAACTCGTGTTTGCCATGATTGCATCCGCAGGGAGATAGAAGCCAACAAACATTTCCCTTCGCGGATACGATGCCGCTGCAAACAACCGCGTCCTATTGAGCGTGTAGTTGATAATGTACGCCTACAAGAGCTCATTAGTAATTTTAGAAAAGAGATTACCCAGGCCCACCCTGACGGCAAATTCTGTCCCACTCCTGATTGCCAGCATCATTTTATTGATCAGACTCCAAAAGAGCAATCTCATATCATTACCTGTCCTGAGTGTAACAAGGATTACTGTACACATTGCCTTATTAATCATGAACCAAGAGTAACGTGCGCTCAGGCAAAAAAAATTGAAGAAAATCCCGCAAGAGAAGATGAGCGGCTTCAAAATGAAGCATGGCTAAAACAGAACACCCAACCTTGTCCAAAGTGCGGTAAACGCATTCAAAAAAATGGTGGCTGCATTGGGATGGATTGCCCATGGCCATGTGGTACGCATTTTACCTGGATTGAGCCAAATGCAGAGATGGCAAACGTTCATGCACAAGGTGCAGCTTATGGATATCATGAACACGACAGAATACGCCAAGTCGCACAAAATCACGCTGAACTCTTACAATTAGAGCGAAGGCTATTAGATGCTCAAAATGCGCAGGAACAAAAACGGATCGAATTAGAGATACATAGATTAGAAGATTTCCAAGATCGCGAGAATGATATAGCTCGTACCGCTCAAGGCTTTGCTGCTTTAAGCAATGGCGAGAAAGAACGACAACGAGCAGAACGCAAGGCAGCGCGCCAACAGCAGATTGCCACTGAAAATAATTGGCGCCAAAGGGGACCTGTCAGAGAACAACGTGATCCGGTGCATCCTATCCCTTTTAACCCAATGCAACCAGCTATGAATCCAATGCAAGTTCCTCATTGGGAAGAAGCTGAACGCGCAGACAACATCCGGCAGGTGGCGGCCTTTATAGCTCAGGAAGAAGCAGCTGAAGCACGCCGTCAACAAGAACTGGCAGAAAGGGCAGCGGCAGAAGAACGCGCAGAACGAGAAGCGCGACGACGGGATCGACAGCAGCGCCGTGCCATACAAGATGCACAAAGGCGTATAGAACAAGAAGCAGCACGCCAAAGG
>PRDV01000094.1 GCA_003174035.1 Candidatus Babelota bacterium | reverse complement strand
TGCCTAAAACAGGCTGCCCGAAGGGGCCCTACCCCATATTGCTTAAGAAGATCTTGAGAAGACATATCCCGAATGAGCAGGCCAAACAACTCATACAGCTGTAGCTCATCCCCAAAGTCAGCAAGATCAATCTCACCGTTAAGAGGCACCAAAAAACGCGCCAATCCCGAGCATTCCATTTCATGCAACTCTCGCTCTACATGAACCAGGTCTTCCCTGTCGTATTTTTCGTATCTCATGTACGCTTTATATGCTCTTGCCATCGCAGCAAGATCGATAAAATCTGATTCAGCAACGCGGTTTAGATAAGCTAATGCTTTCTGCTCATCTTTTTGTATATACTCCCCCTTGTGGTACATTTTTGCTTTGATAAATTTGGCTTCAACCTTCAGCCATTGTAATGCTTTATTAATCTCTGTTGTTTTCTCCATACCCTGGGCATGGCATAAAAAACACAACGCTAGAAGGAACGTCTTCATGCTCTTATTGCTCATTATTTCTCCTTATTTTAACCAAAGCCGGTTCTTTATGTGTTATACATTCCCATAATCATACCCAAGATAGAGTGGTTATTGAAGATGCTAAATTCATTACTAGAGTCGGGGTATTTTTGGCCAGCTTTTAAAATGAAATTGGAGGCTGTTGCACTTCAACATTGACAGTACCTAATAGTCGCATAATTTCATGATTCACCTTTCCTTCCCTCGCTTTAACAACTGATTCTCTAAAATCTGGACCACTTTCGGCACCGTTTGCTCGCAAGAATTGCACTATTTCCTTAAGTCCTTCGCTGCCCACAGTACACGCTCTGAAAAGTGGCGTTTGGCCTAAAGCATTCGGTTCATCAATATCTGCTCCAATAGCAACCAAATAATGCAATACACCACTTTTAACATTTCCAGCTGAGATAGCCCTATACAGAGGAGTTTCACCTGCACGATTCTTGTCATTAATTTTTTCTTTTAAGCGATATGTTTCAACAAGATATTTCATGAGTTCAACATCACAAGATTCTGCCGCACAATGAAGAACTGTATCTTCATTTTTAGTCTTCGCTCGCACATTTGCCCCCCTATCTATAAGTAACTTAACAACCTCCATTTTTTCTTTTGCTGACGACAAACAGGCAAAATGAAGAGCAGCTTTCCCCGTTTTATCTGGAATATTAATCTCTTTTTTGCACCCTAGTTCATCAACAAAATATTGCACAAGTGCTAGATCTCCCCGAAAACATATACAATGAAATGGACTTTTTCCTTCCTTATTTTTTGTGTCTTTATTGGCGCCTATTGAAAGGAGGTATTGAATAAGCTCTTTGCTACCTTTATGACTACACGCAAAGTGAAAAGGAGTCTGATTGAAATTATTCAGTGCATGCAAATATTGTGAGGCTTTCTGCGTTTTTATCAGCCAGGTAACGATTGGCAAACTGCCACCTTCGCATGCGTAGTGCAAAAGGGTTCTATCGGAGAAATCAGTGTAATTGGTATTAGCTCCATGTTGCATAAGGAGTTGCAATTGATCAAAAGCTAAAGCTGTACCTTTTTGTGCACAAACGAATAACGGTGTTTCGCCAGAGGAATTTTTCGCCTCTACATTTGCTCCATTAGCAAGCAAAAAAACCACCAACTCCTTTGCTCCATCTTTGATAGCATAATGCAACAGGGAATTCTCTAAAGAATCGCGCATGTCGAGATTAATTTTTAAATCGTTCAAAAGTTTCAAAAGAAGACTGGAATAACCTGCCTTTATAACCTTATTAAACAATGAAACAGTCTTAATAAAATAAGTTCTTCCGTCTAATCCCAACAAATACCTAATACCTTCAGTACATACATCACGATGAGTGTTAGATTGTTCTGAGGCCTTCTGTAAATCACCAAACTTTTTTTCAATTCCTGCGTATTTTTCTTCAACTACCGATTTTTCACTCTTAAGTGATTCGCGTGCTTGATGTTCCTTAAGTGCCACGTCAAAGAGGCTTTTATTTTCTTCTTTTAACTCTGTAATGAGCATGCTCTTCTTCTCACTCTCTATTAAATACTTTTTTTTGCTTTCTTGTAGTTGCTTTTGAAAGCTCTCAGCCTCCTGCTGCTTGCTTTGCACCAATCTACGCTCTCCCTCCAATTCTCGTGAAATAGTAAGAAATTCATCACTCTTTTTTAATAATAGCATTTCGCTGTCTATGAGATCTTTGTTCTTACGATCAGTACGTGATAGCAAGAACTCAGCAACCTTAATATCCAATGCTATAGAGGAATAAAATAGCTCCAATGTAACTAATTCTTCTTCAGTAGCTCGCGACATGAGTATCGAAACAGGAACATCACACAGAGAATCTCCTGTATCATTTTTTTCATATTCACTTTTTTGCTGTACCAATGCACCTTTCTTGCGCTCAATACTTGCAAGTTCATTCTGCTTATAAGCAATATACGCCTGAATATCAATTTTCTCTTTGGTTGCTTCCATCCCATACATACTAAAGTGCGCGTTTAGCACAAATAGTGCGGTTATTAAAGATGCCAAAATCGTTACATAAGCTTTCTTAAACATTTTCGCCACTGCCATTCTCCCTATCTCCATTATCGAGACTCGCAAATTCACTACGCAACCGATCGAATTCCTCTTGAACACCATATTTGATCAAGGGGTCGGCGCATTCGGCTGCTTTTTTATAATATTCTCTTGCCTTGCGAAAGTCGATCTCACGACCTCGGTACTCATCTGCAAAGATACCCCCTAGTTGCCACCATGCCCATCCCCGTGCATAAGCATCTATTTCTTGTTGTGCCATTTTTTCATAATACGCTACCGGATCGCCATAGTTCTTTCGAACACGCTCAACCTCTTTCTCGCATAATATTGCCGCAAATTCTGTATAAGCAGCACCTTTGTCCATTTCTTCGCCATAAGTGATTGCCTTTCTATAATATTCCTTTGCTTTGCCAAAATCCTGTTGTACTCCTAGACCGTCTCTAAAGTAATTGCCTAGCTCAATCCACGCCCAGACACGCTCCTTAATTATTTCCTGATTTGCAGCTTTTTCATAATAATATCTTGATTTACTATAATCCTGCTCAATCCATTCATCATCCCCAAACAGCTCACCGAGTTTATTAAATGCAAATGCCCTTGCCTTCAAATTTATTTCTTGGTTGGCTGCTTTTTCAAAATACTTTTGTGCTTTTGAATAATCACTCATCATCCTTCCCCAATTGCCCAAATGAAAAATTCCTAATCTATTCCATGCATCTGCCTGTTCAGGACACTCAACAGCCGCGATAATTTCATAGCATTTCTTCGCTTCATTGAAATCCTTCTTTTTCCCACCAGTACCCATTTCATAATACGAACCGTCTTGCCACCATTCAGAAGGGGGCTTGATTCGGGCAAGCTGCCGTCTTGCTCGAAGCACCATTTCACTTTCATCAAACCGCAAAATCAATGAAAAGAAATCAAGCGCCCTCTTGTAGTTTTTTTTAATCTTGTAAAGCAATCCTGTAGCATACAGTATGCTTGCGGAAAGCAAAGGATCCATTTGTGCATCTCTACCTATATAATCTGTTGCCGTTAAAAAAAAGTTCAGGCTCGAGCCGAGATCTTCCTCTACACCTCGACCTTCATAACGCATATATCCTAACCAATAACATGCCTCAGAAGCTCCATAATTATGGCTTAATGCTCTCAAAAATAAGTCATATGCTCTCTTATAATCCGGTTTTAAAGAGCCCTCGCCAAACAAAAACAATTTCCCTTCCAACAGAGTTTGCTCTTCCATTAAACGAGTCAGGGCCTGCGCTAAGGAATCAACATTACTTTTTTCCATAGCGTCTACGCTAGCTATACTTATACAAACAACCATAACCTTAAACAAAAACATTCGCTTTCCCCTGTAATGGATGCCCTTCATAATCTTTTCCTCTTATTATTAATAACTGTTTCAAGAATTAAAATCCGACTGTATCCTAATAGAGCTACGCATGCTTTTCTGGGACGAAGTTTTGATATATCGTTTTCATCAAATATATTTTCGCCTTACCTCCATCAGATTGAGCATTTCTACATTTTTGTCACGTTCTCTGGCTTTACATTAGTCGTCAATTCTAGAATGGTTAGATATACCAACGCTCGCTTCCTTGCCTCTTGATTTTCTGTTTGACCTGCTGCCTTTTCAAAATAAGTCTTTGCTTTGGCAAGATCTCTCTGAATTCCCCGATCATTCCCGTTTATCAAAAGAGCCCAATCATGTTCAAACAACATTCCCAGATAAAGCCAGCCCCACGCTCTTGCTCTTTTATTTATTTTTTGACTTGCTGCTTTCTCATAAAACTCTTTCGCCTTTCGATAGTCCCGATGAACCCCATTGCCATCGCGCGAGAAATCACCCAGAAGAACCCATGCCATTGCCCTTGTTTCTTGATCTGCGGCTTGATTTGCTGCTTTTTCTAAATATACTCTAGCAGTAGTATAGTCCCGCTGAATTCCTTGCCCATCTCTAAAGAAAAAACTCAACGAAAGAGCCGCCCTTGCCATAGCTGACTCGTTTTTCTGTTGATGTGCTGCTATTTTGTAATACTCTATCGCTTTATGCACATCTTCCTGAACCCCGAGACCTTGGTCATATATATTCCCTAAAGTATTCGCCACAGCAGCCTTTGCCTTTTTGTTTATGTCTTGATTCATGCACTTTTCATACCATTTTCTTGCTTTAGCATAATCTTGCTCAACCCCTTGGCCATTTGCAAAGAGATCCCCTAACCAAGCCCATGCCCAAACCTTAGCTTTCGCGTTAATTTCTTGGGCAGCCGCCTTTTCATAAAACTCCTTGGCCTTTATGAAATCACCGTCTACCTTATAATAGTTCCCTAATCTGAGCCAAGCTTTCGCCTGCTCATAGCATTCCACAGAGGCAGCCAACTCAAAATAATCAGATGGCTGCATATAATCTCGTTGTACCCTTCTTTCACAATATTCACCATCTCGAAACCATTGAGATGGCGATCTGAGAGAAGCAAGGTGTTTTTTAGCACGAGCGATCAGAGTACTATCACCCACCGCATAAACTAATTTGAAATAGTGGATGGCCCTATCATTATCGTTTCTCATTTTATACATCAAACCCAAGGCGTACATTATGCTGCCAACAATGAGAGGTTCGCTTTTGACTTTTCTATCATCTAATGCTCTTAAGAACCAATGTAAACAGAGATCAACATCAAACCCATATTCCACACCTAGCTCTTCATAATGCATGTATCCCAACCAGTAGCATGCTTCAACCGCTGTGCGCTCATCATTCAAAGCTCGAGTGAATAATGCGTATGCTTTCTCATAATCCGGGCTCACAGAGCCCTCGCCAAATAAAAATAGTTTCCCCTCAAGAAGAGTTTGCTCTGCCTTTAATCGAATCATAGCCTCAGCAATAGAATTTGCACCACTTTTTTCCATACCATACACGCAAAAATTAAATGCCAGTAAGAGCATTGCGGCAGGTGAGCATACAAACCTAGTTATACACCGCTGGTATATCTCCGTCAAAAAATCGATGTGGTAATTCGATTCGTTCATTAACGCTCCTTTTCTTTAGCTAAATCGGTAAGTTCATACTCAGCCCTCTCTTTTACTAATTCATCACCGAGTTCAACCGCCTTTTCAAAATATTCTTTTGCTTTATCAAAGTCCTTTTGGACACCTAAGCCTTCTTTAAATAATATCCCAAGCCAAGCTAAGGCGTGCGCTTTAACACCCGTATTTATTTCTTGATCTGCCGCTTTTTCAAGATTTTCTTTCGCTTTGCCATAGCCTTGAACAGTACTCTCATTATCTGCATAAAGGCTTCCAAGCACAAACCAGGCAACTGCCCTTAAATTCAAATCAATTTCTTGGTTTAATGTCTTTTCAAGATATTCAATTGACTTATTGTAGTCCTTCTGAATATGTTCGTCCCCCTCTGCATAAATAAGCCCTAATCCAAAAAATGCACCCGCTTTTGCCTTGAAATTAAAAATTTGTCTCTCTACCCTTTCGTAACACTCTTTTGCCTTTCCATAGTGTCTCTTGGCCCCATGGCCTAGCCTATACAATTCTCCTAGATAAAGAGATGCCCTTATACTGGCCCGAGCATCTAGTTCTGAAGAAACCACTTTTTCAAAACACTCTTTAGCCTTGCTGTAATCCTGAATTTCTGGAACATCGTGCAAAAGACACCCCAGTTGAAGCAAGGCCCATACTCTTACCGGTCTTTCTATTTCTATGGCAGCCGCTTTTTCACAATATTCTTTTGCTTTCACATAATCTCGCTGCATCCCTTGAGCATTACTAAAAAAAATTCCTAGACGCTCAGATGCCCATGCTTTCGCCATCTGATTTCTTTCCTGATTTGCTGCTTTTTCATAATACTCTATTGCTTTTGAGGCATCAGGTTGAAGAAGGTGACACAAATTGCCCAATTCGTACCATGCCTCTGCCTGCTCATAACACTGAACAGATGCAACAATTTCAAAACATTTTCTTGCTTCAACAAAATCCTGTTTTTTCTCACCTATGCCCATCTTGTAATGCTCACCATCTCGATACCATTCAAAAGGAGGCTTGATTGCAGCAAGCTGCTGTCTTGCTCGCATCACCATTTCACTTTCCTCAAACCGCAAAATCAATGAGAAGAAATCAAGCGCCTTTTGGTAGTTCTTTTTAAGCTTGTACAGCAAACCTATGGCATAATATATGCTGACAGAAAGCAGCGGATCAGTTTGTGCATCTATACGATCTGCCGCCTTTAAAAACCACCTCAGGCTTAGAACAACATCTTCTTCTAAGCCTTGTCCATTATAATCCATGTACCCTAACCAGTAATATGCCTCTGGTGCCACATTATTACTGCTCAATGCTCTGCTAAATAAATAATATGCTTTTCTATAATCCGGCCTTACTGGGCCCTCACCAAACAAAAACAATTTCCCTTCAAGCAGAGCTTGCTCGGCCTTTAATAACGTCAATGTCTGGGCAATGGAATCCGCATTACTTTTTTCCATAGCACTTATAGTAGGTATACCCAAACAAACAAGCATAACCTTACACAAAAACATTCGCTTGCCCTTATCAGGCATCCTCTTCATGCTCTTCTCCTATTTTTTAGAAGTAATTTTCAAGAATTAAAATCCTTCTGCTCCATATCATGATACAGCCATGCACGTGCTTTTCTGGGATGATAGTCTTGATCTAGTGCTTCTATAAGGTGTATTTTCGCTTTGCTATACATAGCACCTCGATTTCTGCGATGCAGATTTGCTAGATTAATATAGGCCCAAGCTTTATGTACACTCTCTGTTTGACTATAAGCTGCTTTTTCATAATATTCCATTGCTTTATCATAATCTTGTTTTACCCCAAGACCATATCTAAAGAGATCCCCTAGGCATACTAATGCTTCAATCTTTGAATCTATACATACATCTTGATCAGCTGCCTTTTCATAATAGTCTTTTGCCTCGGTATAATCACAGGTAGTTCCTAAACCATCCCTAAAAAGATTTCCAAGACGAACAAATGCCCATGCTCTTGCTCGCATATCTATTTCGTGAGTAGCCGCTTTTTCATAACAATCCTTTGCCATAGTATAATTCGCAGGAATGTCGGTTTTTAAGAGATCTCCCACTTGAAGCAAAGCCCATACTTTTGCTATCGGCTCTATATCTTGATGTATTGCTTTTTCATAAAGTTCTCTTGCCGCACTATATTCTTTCTTGACCGTTCCATTGCCCCTAATGAGGTCAGCAAGATATACGCACGCGATTGCC
>PRDV01000008.1 GCA_003174035.1 Candidatus Babelota bacterium | reverse complement strand
CACCTATTTTAAAACAAGCCGACACGGGAGTATGATTCATCTTGAGCGAGCCCTTACTATTGTGCGCAGACAACAGGATCCATTGGGTTCATTAGAGCCGACTAAAGATGAAATTGCTCGGTTAGTGACGAGTTTAGCTAATGAATGTGTAAAAATTTTTGATCCGCTGGTTCACCCGGATATACATGAAAGAGAACGTTATGTAAAAGCAAAGCTTATTAAAAGTCGGTATATTATCAAACTTATCGATCAATGGTTACGGTCATCTCCCTATTGGTTAAAAATGTATGAATATGCGTATAGATTTTTTGACCTCAGCGTTAATATTTGCCCTGGTGATCCAGAAATAAATGAATCTGCAACATGGATTTCTCTGGCGTTTATACTCTTTTTTTGTCCAGAAGTGATTTGGACAATTGCTAAAATATTGGAACCCTATTTTCGGGTAATGTTTTGTATATATTCATTTCAACGAAACACTCTATACTATTATCAGCGGGATTTTCTCAGTGCTCCAGAACAAACAGAAGCACAAAATCAAGCCAGCTTTAATGTTACTGGTATAATTAAATGGGCCGCTGGTATCGATCATGGTATGCTTATGAGATGGAAATCTTTTTGCCAGGATTGGGCTATAAAGCTTGAGCATTTTCTTCAAGATCCTGAAGATTTTTATGACTATCCAGGATGATATTTTCAAGGTGCTCTATAAAATACTTGTTGATTAACAACAATTTAGGCGATACTTCATAAAAAAGGGGAAGCTAATGACAGCTCGTGCAGTATGGAAAGGATCTATTAATTTTGGCCTTGTTTCTATAGGTATTGAACTCTATTCAGCAGTTCAGCCGCATGTATTAGGCTTTAAGCTCTTACATAATGTTTGTCATACTCCCATCTCAAATAAGCGCTGGTGCGCCCACTGTGATCGAGAGGTGCCTTGGGAAGAGACGGTTAAAGGCCTCAAGCTTAAAGATGGCTCCTATTTTATTATGACTCAGGAGAATATCAAGAAGCTTAAGCCAGAAAAAACCGATACTATCGATGTTATAGAGTTTGTTGATGAGTCAGCCGTTTCTCCATTGTATTATGATTCCCATTATTATGTAGCTCCGCATAAAACGAGTGACAAGGCTTTCTTCTTGTTGGTCGCCGCACTTGAAAGGACCAAGCAAGCTGCTATCGGCCAATTTGTGATGCGGGATAAGGAATATGTTTGTTTGCTGCAGCCCTATAAGCACGCATTGCTTTTAAGTACGTTAAACTACGAATATGAAATAAAGCATCTTGAGCTCATTGATGATCTTAAGCCCCCTGCAAAAGTACAAGAGCAAGAATTGAAACTTGCTGAATTATTGATGAGTAAGCTCTATAAAAAGACGTTTGATATTAGTGACTTTAAAGATACTTTTGCAACGAGATTGGCTCATGCCATTAAGCTTAAGGAAAAGGGCAAAGTAATTGAAGTTGAGGAGAAAAAGCCAGTTCATGCGCCTGCAGTTTCTCTCATGGATGCGCTGAAAGCTTCATTGAGCCAATATGAACAACCAGCTCCTGAAAGGCGAAGAGCCAGATGAAGAACCTCATTGCGCCTATGAAGGCGCATATAGGTACTGAAAAAGATCTTGATCGTACAAATGTTATTTTTGAACCAAAATTAGATGGCATACGGGCCATCTGTTATGTCAATACCGCATTGCAGTTTTATTCTCGCAATGACATTAATATCACGCGAGATTATCCAGAATTTGATTTTCGTTCTTCGATACGTGCCCGCAGTGCCATCCTTGACGGGGAAATAGTGGTACTTGATAAAGAATATAGCCCGCGGTTCAGCCTATGGCAGCAGGGGTACCAAGCTATCTACATTGTATTTGATATTCTCATGCTTGACAGTACTTTACTGCTGGATCTTCCCCTTTTGGAACGTAAAAAGATATTAGAGACGGTAGTTTCTAATGGTCCAAAGCTTGAGAAATGCCTCTACACAACGCAGGGTAAAGCCCTGTGGAGTGAAATGCTCAAGCGGCATATGGAAGGGGTGATTGCAAAAGTGGCTACGAGCTTGTATTATCCGGGTAAACGTAGTCAAGCTTGGATTAAGATAAAAGCCTATAAAACGCTCGAGGCTATTATAGTTGGCTATACCTCTGGCAAGAGGGCTATTGCATCCCTGGTACTCGGTATCTATGATAAGACTGGCGATTTAAGGTTTATTGGGAAAGTGGGAACGGGTTTTTCTGATGCTTTTTTAAAAGATCTTCGTCCGCGGCTTCAGGAGCGTGAAGCAGAACGGCCCCTTATTCCTGTAAAAGAAAAAGGAATTATTTGGGTAAAACCTGAACTGGTGTGTGAGATAAAATATCTTGAATTTACGCCAGCGGGTATTTTGCGTGCCCCCGTTTTTTTGCGCCTAAGAGCTGATAAAAATCCACAGGAAATTACTTTTAAAGATCAAGAAATAAGGGCGTGACCTGCACGCCCTTATTTCGGTATTTGCTCAATTTTCAAAAGTAAAAGTATGTATGCACGCGTTTTGGAGTCGTTGATTTTCGGTAGCATAACGGTGGGTGTACCAGAGAAATCTGTATAACGCCTCGCTGCTGTGTTTTAACTACTTTTTTCTTCTTTGAAAGAGGTAGTGGTTGTCCCAACGGAGGTTGTCTCAACCCTAAGTGCTGTACCATAAGTCACTCCTTAAATAGAAGGGTTACACATGAATATAAGTATACAGGGTTTTAAGCGGATGTCAATTATAATTTTCTTATTGAATTAAGGGGGTCCTCAGTTAGTCTCTATCATAATATTCGAGCTGCAGCATATGACCTCCCTCAGGCAGATGCAGGCGTATCTGACAGGTGAAAGGTAATTCTTCAACGCCGAGTCGCGCTGGTAGTGGAGGAAAGTCTATACTTTTAATGAGCTCAATTATTGCATCATCAATATCATCGATACCTGTCTTTTCAAGAAGAGGAAAATTCTTAATTTTTCCTTGTTTATCTAAAGTTACTGCGCATCTAGTTTGTGAATTGAGGTCATTGGGCGTTCGGACATACTTTTTGAATAGCCGTGTCGCTTTTATAATGGCTCGACGTAGTTTCCTCCGATAATCATCGAATTGTAACTCATCAAGGTGCGCTTGCACATGTTCTGGCAGGGTTGAAGCCCCGCTACTCCCAGCTTGACTCCCTGTTTTTGTACGGGGACGCGATTGTTGCCGGTCTTGGTGTACGGATTTTCTAAAAGCGTTCATAAAGTCTGCACCTGTTACGTGTGATGGCTTGTCAGAAGTGGCAGCTTGGCCATGCGTTATGTCCGGTGCTGCAGTGCTCCGGATTCCTTTAGTTTCCGGAGTGCGAGGTGTCTGGGTGGATTCTTCTTTAACGGGGCTATGATTGAGCGAATTATTATCGAGTTGCGTTTCGCTTTGATGCGGTGATCTTGCTTCATTTTGGGTGGTACTTATTGCTCTTGGTTGCGGCCTTACTCTACTTTCCAATTTTTTTGATGCGGGAATAAATTCTCGGGGGATTTGTTCTTTTGGATCCCGCAGAGCCGTAGCATGCTTGGGCAAGAAGCTTACCTGAGCTGCTTTTTGGTGCTTTTCAGGTAAAGGGTTAAGAGAATGTTCACGCTTGAGCTGATAAAAAAAGCAGAATAGGATAAGCCCATTCCACATGAGCGATAGACAGATTGATTTGATTTTTTGTTTGCTATACATGGCTTCACACTACTATGTTCTCTTTTTTATCCAGTATAGCCAAAGAGGCTGTTTAAAACCAGTACTGGTGGGGAAAATAACTCGATCCTAAATATATTCAATTTGACAAAATATCATGAGAAATGGTAGTATAGTGATAGCGAAGACCGTCACTTATATTTGATAGTTTTGATAGAGGTGTCAAAATTCCTGCGGTGTCAACAGAACCATTATGGATATATCCACTATGTACCATCTACTTCCTCGTACTTTTTTTAACCGCGATACCGTCATAGTAGCGCGTGAACTTTTAGGCAAGATGCTTATTCGTGTTTTGCCTGAAGGAACGATTAAGGTTCTTATTGCTGAAACTGAGGCTTATCGTTCTGATGATCCTGCTAGCCATGCCTTTAAAAGAAGAACCGCAAGGAATGAGCCGTTGTTCGGTCCCGTGGGGCACACCTACGTCTATTTTTGTCATGGTCTCCATCACTGCTTTAATATTGTTGCGCGCGACACTCAGCACTTTCCTGCCGGTGGGGTGCTCATTCGTGGTGCGATAGTGCTGTCGGGTCAAGAGCTCATAAAAAAGCACTACACATTAAAAAGCGATCTTATTGAAGGACCGGGTAATCTTGCTAAAGCGCTCGCTATTGATATGAGCAACCGAAATACCGATGTCATTGATCCTCATGCTGATATTCTTGTCGCCCGGGGTATTGAGTTAACAGAGGCGCAAGTTGCTATCAGTAAACGCATTGGTATTTCTCAAGCAAAAGATAAACCGTGGCGTTTTGATATCGTGCGTGATGACGCAATAATCCAAAAAGCAAAAAAAATATTGAAAATAAAGTAACGGGAGTGCTAGTATAAACTATAGAGTAGAGAGCTAGCTTGAGAAAGGAAATAGACTATGATGCCTAAAGCGTTTACTAATCTTTTGGATGCTGGAAATAAGTGTATAGTGTCTTGTGAAAATTGTATTGTTGCTGCGACTAATTGCGAAGACTCTTGTGATAAAAATGCCTGTCAGCAAGGGGCTCATGATTTTATTGAAAAATCAAAAGAGACCATTGCTTCATGCGAAGCATGTATAAAAGTATGCGATGAGATGATTGTGCAATTTAAAAATTCAGGTCATGAAGAGCATATGGAAGCATTGAATAGTACCGTCAAAGTACTAGGTGAGTGCGTAAGAATTGTCACTGATAGTATCGATAAATGTGCTGCTGATAAAGGTTGCAGAATGGCATGCCGCGAAACGCGGGATGTGTGCGAACGTGCCGTTATGGCAGTCGATGCTTGTATTGAGTCATGCGAAAAGCATGAGGTGTTTTACCTCAATATTAAGAAGTACTGAAGGCATGCGCAGCAAGGAGGGTGCACAGGTGATCCTCCAGCTTTCGTTTAAATTCGACGGCGGATTTATTTTTGCGATTCACCATGATGACAAAAGATAATTCGCGTCCTGAACCTGCAGTAATATAACCGGAAAGAGAACTGACCCCAAACAGACTTCCGGTTTTTGCTTTTACTTTTGCATGGACACTTTTATGCTTCATGCGGTTGCGCAAGCTTCCATCAATGCCACTGATAGGGAGGGTTTCTATGAATTGCGCCTTGAAAGATGCTTTCGTATGAATCCAGTTCAGATAATGGGTTATGTGGTTAGGAGATACTTTATTCGCATGCGAAAGTCCGCTCCCGTCATGTAATTGGAGCTGCGTATCGACAAGTCCCACTTCATCTTTAAGAAAAGCTTCTACAGCTTTCTTCCCTTTAGCCCAGGTGCCCGGTGAGCCATATACTTTAGCGCCCATTTTTTTAAAGAGAGCATCAGCATAGAGATTATCAGATCGTTTCATGACCGTGCGTATCATTTTTATCGCAGGCTTAGAGGTATGCGTTGCGAGTACGGTTAATCCTGATGCAGCGATACCCGTTTTTATTTTACCCTTAAGCGTGATTCTGTTCTTTTTAAGCAGTGCGTGCAACGTATGGCCTGCATAGAGGTCTGGGTGGTCGATCGCTATTCTAAAATATTTTTGTTTGCTCTTTTTTGCAATCGTACCTGTTATTATAATGCGATGATCCTTGGTTCTTATCACATGTAGAGCATGCTCTTTTGCATGCGTTGTGGTTCGTGCGTTATTTACAATCTTATTAAGGGTATTTTCTGGTTCAAGAAACACCTGCGGAGCACGCCCGACAGCAGCCGGTTTTACCCGGATGGTTATGCAGCTGTGATTGATAAGAAGGCCGCCCGTAGGAGATTTATCAAAAATAGGACCATCTCCTGTTCCCCAGCCCGGCCCGACGCCTTCAGCATCAAAAATAGAACTATCAATAATAAGATTGCCTTGGATCTCCTTTGTGCCGCGGGTCTTTAACGTGGTTACTAAACTTTCAAGATCCTTGGTTTTCAGTGTAGGATCTCCAGAACCTTTAATATAGAGATGATTGATAGTATGAGGATTGACTTGTTTGTCGGTTAATAATCTTGTCCTAAAAGTGTAAGATGGTCCTAATATATGCAGTGCGGCGCCTGTGGTAAAGAGTTTTGTGTTACTTGCGGGAGTAAAGAGCTTATCAGGGTTTTTTTGAAAAAGGCAGGTATTCGTATGTAGATTAACTACTTTTATACCAACCTGTGCTTTCTTATCAGATTGCTGCACAATTGCTTGAATCGCCGCAGCAAGTGTTTGCTTGTGCTTTTGGGGTATGGATTTTTGCCCAGTCTTCTTTTGAGATGCGACTTTTTTTTTAACCTGGAGGGCACTCCTTGGTGTCTTTGGACGTTTTGCCCGTCTCGGTTTTGCGTCAAGCGTAATGACGAATAGGGCGAGTATACAAAGGAATTTGTTTTTCATGTTTTTGATAACTTAGTATGGTGAGATTTTGTATAAGCCTAGCACATTTCTTAAATCTGAATAGTCCTCTGTCTTGACATAGTTTTTAATAAAAAATTTAAAAATAATTTCACATTGTGGTTGACGAATTGAGGAATTAATAGTATTATAACATATAAAATCAATGAGGAGACTTTTCATGAATTACAAGATGTTATCTATTTTTGTATTTTTCTTTGCCTGTTCTCGTTCTTTTGAAACCTGTGCGATGGAGAAAAGTAGAGAAAACAGGGAAATAACATTCTCATATGAACTGCCTGGAGATGCCACCTTTAAAACTTCGAGGAAGGAAGCCCCTGCTGAAGCTTATCAAAAACCCAAACCGGAGCGAGATGCTTGGTTAATGGTTGATGCTCTTGACAAAGGAGATCTAGAGGCTCTTGAAATGCTAGTCGGCGAAGGAGCCAATGTTAACGCTGCTCTGACAAAAACTGTTTGGGGGGTGGTGAGCCCTTTAATGTATATTCCCGCCTTACATTTATGTGAACGTTTTGGGCAAGAAAAGATCTTAAAAATGGTACATTCCCTCTTAAATAGGGGTGCGGACATAACGCTTGTTAGTGATCTTGGTCATGACATGCTCGATATTATTGCCCATAGTACGGGGAATAGCAAGCTTATACATACCATCCTTGAACTAGTACCAAATACGACACTGGCTCGGATGAGTCGTGATTTGGAGAGCATTCCAGATAAAACGATATGGCAAAGTAATAAGCTCAGGTTCATAAAAAACATGTTGAAGCGGGACATGGAAATAGCATTTCTCCGCGCAGATTTCGCAACCCTTGAGAAACTTCTTGTTGCAGGTGCCAATGGTAATGATATGCTTGCTCAAGCTGCTCTATCACTTAAAAGTATAGGGAGAGAGAAAACAGTACACATTATTTATTTTTTGATGGGTCATGGTGCGGACATAGCATCGCTCCATTCACCGATTGGGCTTAATGAATGTTCGCTCTATGATGGTAGACTTGGTTATAAGTTAGATATTATCGATATCATTCTTTCGATGCGTGATGAGGAGGTAGTACAAAAGATCATTGAGAGAACGCTAAGTGCCGCGCTTAAGATAATGCTTCAGAGATTGTTACTAGATTCTGATAGAAGTGCTGCGAAGCGTCATAAATTTGTGCTTATTAAAAACGAATTAGCTGCAAGAGAACAAAAGGAGCAGAATACATTAAAGGTAATCATAGCAGAAGCATTTCATAGGGGAGATCTACAAACACTTGAAAATCTTATTAATGAAGGTGTCCATGCTCATGAAATGATGAGTGAAGCTGCATTGCTCAATCAAAGTATCGGAAAAGATAAAACGTTGGAAATTATGGGTTTTCTCATTGCTGAAGGTGCAAGCATAGCAGCACAAAATTCCTATGGGCATGATATTTTGGATGTCATTCACCTTACTACCGATGATAAATATCTCATGGCAAAGGTTGTTGAAAAGAGTTCAAGCGCTACGCTTCTAGCGATGCAAGGTGCATTGGAAAAAGATGAATCAAGAGATCAATGGAAAGACTCTAAATTAGCGTGCATTAAAAACGCGCTAAAAACTATTGGTAGAGAAAAGGGCACGATAAAAGCTTTATCCGCTTCTTCAAAAGCTTTTGAGCCGGGCAAAACCTCAAAAGCTTTCATACCGATTACCTTCGGCAAGAAAAAAGAGAAAAGTGTAAAAGGAAAAGAGATGCAGGCAGCCGCTGACTTCCGTTGGGAAGCAAGAGAAGAAGTAGTGGAAGTAGCGGAAAAGGAAGCCGAGGAGGCGGCACCCGCAGAAGAAGCATTTGAAGAAGAAGGATTTGAAGAAGAAGAATTGAAAAGTGCACCTTCTGGAATTTATTGTGCTGACTTGAAATTTAAGCATTTTGCATGGGCTTTTAGTCACATGGATGAGTTGCATCAAGCATCGTTAGAGGAAATAAGACAAGCATATTATGAAAAGCTCCAAAAATTGAAGAATATTGTTAGCATGACTTCTCGCATGAATGAATCGGAGAGGCGAAGGTTTATAGTCCAGCAGCTTCGTGCTCCATATAGGGAGTATTTGGAAGGTATGTTCGTGGATACAAGGATAGACAGGGCTGCGGTTATATTGAACCCAATACTTGATACAGTTTTTAGCATGCTCTACAACGAGGAATGTAAACTAAAAAAAACTGAATATGTTTTCAATTTTATAGTGGCTTACTCTGTTGTTTCGATGACAAGCGCTTTGCAGGAGAATACAAAAAACAAAGAAATAAAGTATGCATTCGACCTTCCTGATGGCAAAAAATTTGAGACCTCGGTAGCCATTTCAGGTATCTATTACCAACTTTTAGGAGTGGGTTCTGAAGCGACTTTAGAAGAAATCACCCAAGCGTATACTGCCAAGATAGAAGCATTGAAGAACGCCTCCATTATATTGAATGGTACGCCTGAAATCTGTTTTGAATTCGATAAGTATCTTTTTGGTAAGACAGCGGATCCTTTTCCTTATGCTACTTTTTTGGCAATTGTAGTGCCTGCTCGCAACGAGCAAAAAATGTTGGAAGCTGAGTTTGAACTGGAACAAACATTTAACGAAATTTTTAAAGTATTAAGCAATGAAGCATCTCGTAAGCAGTATGATGCTAAGCAATTGGAAATAGCAACTGCTAAAGCACGAGGCAGATATTGGGATGCTGTAAAAAAATTACCCACAACAGCACATGCTTATTGGATGCAAGAGTTTCTCGATAAAGGGGATCTTGCAAACATTGAAAAAATGCTTTCTGAAGGAACTTTTGTTGATACTATTCTTACGAAAACTGGTTACGGGCTTGTGACGCCTCTTTTGTATATCGGTGCAATGAATATAAAGAAACAGATCGGTGGGGAAAGAGCATTACAAATGATAGAATTGCTCATAAATAAGGGGGCTAATGTAGCGTACGTAAATGATCTTGATAACGATGTTATTGATATTATTGCACATACCACCAGTGATGAAGATTTAATAAAAAAGATTCTTGAAAAAACTCCTCTTGCTACTCTTGAGCAGATGCAAAGTAGGTTGGAAAAAATTCCTGAAACCGAAAGAACGCTGTGGATAGTTAATAAATGTAACTACCTTAAAAAGGCATTGGATGCAAAAAGAGAAGGTCTTAAAAAGACGGAGCAAGTGCAGGTTAAAACTGACGTCGCCTTAATCCCGACTACGCACTCGTTTAAACTTCGCCAGCAAGCCCAAGAGAAACCTGCTCCATTATCAGTAGATGAAGCGAGAAAAAAAGAAAAAAAAGAGGTCAAAGGACTTTCTGCTTCAGCAGCCTCATTTATACCACCCGGAGCAAAGAAAAATATTAAAAAATGATCGTTACTAGTTTTCCAAACCATGAAGGAGTTCCTTATGAATCTAAAAAAAATGCTTTGTTTTATTACCATGCTGGCCTGTATTGTTACAACAGCATTTTCTATGGAGAAAAATATACAGCAAAGTGAAAGACAGTATGTATTTGACTCTCCAAATGGCACAAAAATGGAAATCATTATATCAGATGATGCATATGCAATCTTGGGAGTGGCCGTAAACGCTACGCAAGAGGAAATCAGTCAAGCCTATCATGCAAGAACTGAAGAATTAAAGTCTGCAGTTGCTCTTTTGAATGATCCATTAAAACGGAATAAATTTGATGCTGCGCAAAGAAAAAGAGTTCTCGCCAACGAGGCTAAAGATCCTTTTCCGTATTGTACGCTATTACATATTGCGCCTGATGCGAAAGGTGAAACTGTAAAAGATGCGGCACGCGCAGTACAGCAAAAATTGGATCGCGCATTTGATGATGTGGGCGATGAGAAGTCTCGAAAACAATATGAAGCTTTAAGGCTACGAGAAGCAAAAGCTCAAGCACTCGATAAATTTTGGGAAGTTTCGCGGAAAGGACCAAGATCGCCAAATGCTGATGCAATGTTAGGATTCATTGATAAGGCGGATTTTATCAATATTGAAAGAATGCTCTCAGAAGGACTGTATGTCGATACTATTCTTACTAACACGTCTTTCGGACTTTGTACGGCTCTCACCTATATCGCTGCAATGAATTTAAAACAACAGGTTGGGAATGAAAAGGCCCTGCAAATGATTGAAATGCTTATTGATAGGGGCGCAAGCATAGTATTCATAAATGACAAGGGTTATGACTTTATTGATATTATCGCACATAATAGTCCAGATGTAGATTTCATAGAAAGAGCCATTGAAAAATGTACTCTTGCTGCTCTCGAACACCTACAAAAAATAGGAGAACAGATTCCTGTCACATCAAGAACCATCTGGGTTGGAAATAAACTTAGCCTTATTACAAAAATCGTACAAGCAAAGAAAGGTCTCAAATTAACGGAAAAAAAGGAAGTTAAAACTGACAGCAACTTTGGTGAAAAAAATTACCCAATAGTTTCAACCGAGAAAAAGGAGCTTAATACTGATATAACATCGACTGTAGATAAAGTAGAAGATAAAGTGCTGAAATTTGTTAAAATAATTCAACGAAAATCCTTGGATCTCATTGTTGCGAAGGAAAACGTAAGATTAGAGCCTTGTACGTATCGGCGGTTTGTGGAAACGCATGAAGTAACATACGAACATGAATTACCTGATCGTACTATTTTCAAAACTACTATACCTATTCCGCCTACCTACTATCAATTATTGGGGGTGAATGATAAAACAGATACAGGAACAATCAAAGAAAAACTCTATGCCAAGAAGCAAGAAATAGATCGGGCGGTTACTACGTTGACCGATCAAAAAAAGCGCACGAGTTATGATGATGGCCAGAGAGAGTGCCGATGGTTAGGAGACTTTGATGCATTATACTATTATACTCTTTTGGATGTTCGTAGCGATGCTAGTGAGAAAGTAATACGGATTCATGCGAATAAAATGCGACAAAAATTGATACATATTTCTAACATACTTACTCATGAGGATTCCCGAAAAAAATATGATGCTGAAATTGATCAACAGAGGAGCGAAGCTGCAGCTGAAGCTGATCTAAGATATCAAGCTGCTTTGATACGATGTATAGCACATCCAATAGATGAAGAATTGGTTTTTGAAGAGCGTGATTTAGAGGTGCTTAGAAGAAGCATGGTTCCTATTGAGAAATGTTTAAAAAAAAATAAGGGACATTTTATATTTGATTGTCCTGATGGCAGAAAATTAGAAATCGTTGTGCCGTTGGTACATAACGGATACGCACTTTTAGGAGTGATGTCTGATGCTACATTGGAGGAAATCGGCAGCGCGTATAGAGCAAAATGTGAAGAATTAAGAACTGCTATTGCCGTATTGACTGATCCAGAACAACGGAGCGAATTTGATGCGGTGCAAAAGCAAAGATTTCGTGAAAAACTAACGGAAGATCCGTTTCCGTACTGCACGCTATTACATATTCCACCTGATGCCCGAAAGGCAACAATAGAAGATGCAGCACATCGATTACAAAATAAACTCGAAGACGCATTTTTAAACTTGGGCGATGAACTGCTACGCAAGAAATATGATTCGGAACTTTTAAAAAAAGCAACACCGGTAGCATGGTATCAATATTGGGATACCCTGAGGAAATCGTCAAGGTCGCAAAATGTTCATTCCATGATGGAGTTCCTTGACAAGGCAGATCTTATCAACATTGAAAAATTGCTTTCTGACGGTATGGCTGTAGATACTATTCTTACCAATAACTCTTATGGATTATGCACGCCTCTTTTGTATATCGCCGCAATGAATTTAGGAAAGCGGCTCGGGTATGAAAAAGTGCTACAAATGATCGCATTGCTTATTGCTAAGGGTGCGAATATAGCATTCATAAATGACCAAGCTAATGATTTTATTGATATTATCGCACAAACTGATGTAGATTTCATAAAAAAAACCATTGAAAAGATTCCACATGCTGCCCTTAAACAGATGCACAGTAAGCTGCTAGATATTGAAGGAGAAAGAACAGTGTGGGATGTTAATAAGCTCAATTATCTTAAAAAAGCATTGGAAATAGAGGAAGAAGGTCTCAAAAAAACGGAGCAAAAAGGAGACGCCCAAGAAAAATCTACTTCATCGTCAGGTAAAGTGCGACATAGATTCCTTCTTGCACCGCAATGTGAGCAATGCTCAAAGAAAGAAAATCTGAAGACGTGCGATGCTTGTAAAACGGTATTTTACTGTAGTCGTGAATGCCAAAAAGCTGGATGGCGTTCTCACAAGGGTGATTGCAGCAAAAAAAAATAAAAGTAAAGCGCGCAAAAAAGAAGAAAAAGAGGTCAAAGTTAAAAAATGATTGTTACGATTTCCTTTTTCTTTTCTAGGTACCATGAAGGAGAAATTGCATGCCGCGACGTGCCCGACCGTATAAAACGCAAAATTTCATCAAAAAAAGCAGTGGATGGGGTAAAAGGGACACCAGCTTTGCGCATCCAAAGAAGAATAATCCGGTGATGCAGAAAGCTATCTGTTCCCAGGAGTTCATTATAGTTTATTCCCTGAGCATCATTGTTATATAGCTCCGTAAGCCTCGCGTGTGCTAAGCGATCCAGAAAATCATCCGTCTGTTGGATGTGATCAATCATTTTGGAGAAATTCAGATCAAAGCGTGTATCACAATTTTTTAGCGCAGGGAGTACGGTATGGCGCAAGGCATTGCGTAAAAAACTCTTATCATCGTTTGTTTCATCATGGAGAAAAGCCGCCTGCTCTTGTGAGAGATAAGCAATAATCTCCTGTTTATAGACTCCTAAAAGCGGTCTGATATACAGGCCATCTTTTGGTCTCATGCTTGCAAGACCTGCAATGCTTGCACCTCGAATCATACGCAACAGAAATGTTTCTTGTTGATCATCTTGATGATGCCCTAAAGCAATGACGGACGCAGTATGCTTCTGGGCAAGTATTTTAAAGAATTGGCGTCTGAGTAAGCGGCCCTGTTCTTCCTTTGAGCCATTATATTTTTTTTGTACTATAATCTCATGTGCCTGGGCTCCTTCAAATGGAACCCCGATCTGATGAGAGAACTCTTTGCAAAAAAGAGCATCTTGTGCTGATCTTGCGCGCCAACCATGATCGAGGTGGGCAGCAATGAGATTGAGTCGTAACTGCTCTTGCCATTTTTTGAGAAGAATCAGCAAGCATACTGAGTCGGGGCCACCTGAAAGTCCCACAATAATTGTGCTATCGTGCTTGATAAGCTCTTTTTTTGTAATAAGATCTGCAACGCGTTGTTCAAATGAATTAGAGGTCTTATTAAAGACTTTCTTTTCAATTTGTGCAGAATGCAGTTGATCAAGAGCCTTTATTTTTTTATCATGAGTAGTTTGGTCATCCACTTACACATCCAGATTCTTAACGAAACGGCCATTCTCCTCAATAAATTCGCGACGTCCACGTACGTCATCTCCCATGAGCGTATCAAACCAAGAATCCGCCTCTAAGGCATCACCAATTGATACTTGAATAAGAGAACGTCTTGTTGCGTCCATCGCCGTTTCCCAGAGCTGCTCAGGGTTCATTTCTCCAAGACCTTTATACCGCTGGATAGTCATATAAGGCCTACTAATTTTTGTAATTGCTGAAATTAACTCGATTATGCCCGTTTCGGTGATTGATTTATCCTTGTCGGTAATACGAAGTACCCATGGAGCCTCAAGCGCTGTTAGTTCTTTCGTTTTAGCAAGGAGTGCCTGTGTTTCATCAGCACTAAAGAAATCGGTACTTACCTGCCATTCGTTATTAAGCACGCGGAAGGTAATGAACGTTTTTTCAATGCTTTGCTCCGTAGGCTCAGTTGTTTTAAGGCTTACTACAGCTTGCTTAAAGTGCAGTTTAAGTTCGGTTTCAAGTTCTTCTAGGCTATTCATTGGCTGCCAGGTCATCGCTTTTAGAAAATCTATGAGTTCGCCACAATGCTCATATTCAAGCTTGAATTTATGTGCAGTCTGTTCGAGCTGTGCGTGATACGCAAGAAGGGTATCTAACATACTGCGCCAGTTAAGAAGTTCTACCGGTGTTCCGGCAATCGAAAGAATTGTATGCTCTGCAGCCCAGTCAAAGAGAAACTTTTTAAAAGAGCGCTCATCTTTTAGGTATTCTTCTTTCTTACCAATCTTTGCCTTATACAGTGGCGGCTGTGCAATATAGAGGTAGCCTTTTTCAATAAGTGGCTTCATATATCTAAAGAAGAAGGTAAGAAGCAAGGTACGAATGTGAGCTCCGTCAACATCAGCATCAGTCATGAGAATAATTTTGTGGTAGCGTGCCTTTTCAATGTTAAAATCAGTATCTCCTACGCCAGATCCTATAGCGGTGATCAGTGATCGAATTTCGGTGTTGGAAAGGATTTTATCAAATCGCGCTTTCTCAACGTTGAGAATTTTACCTCGCAATGGCAATATAGCTTGTGAATGGCGGTCACGACCTTGTTTTGCAGAACCACCTGCAGAATCACCCTCAACAATGAATAATTCACTTTCAGCCGGAGACTCATTCGAGCAATCGGCTAGTTTGCCCGGGAGCACCACCGTATCGAGCGCTGTTTTGCGGCGTGTTAGTTCACGGGCTTTGCGTGCTGCTTCCCGCGCTTGAAGGGCAATTGCTGCTTTTTGGAGGATTTTTTTTGCTATTACCGGATTTTCTTCAAAATACGCATCGAGCCATCCTGAAGTCCATGATTCAACAATCCCTTTGACTTCACTGTTGCCGAGTTTAGTTTTTGTTTGACCTTCAAACTGTGCTTCCGCGATTTTGATATTAATAACGCACACGAGGCCTTCTCGCACATCTTCGCTTGAAAATGATTCATCGGCCTTAAGAATACCATATTCTTGAGCGCGCTTATTGCATACCTTAGTTAACGCACCTTTAAATCCGGCAACATGGGTACCACCTTCGACGGTGTTAATATTATTTACAAAAGAAAAAAGCTGTTCTCCATAGCTATCATTATATTGGAGCGCGCATTCTAATATATATGTTTCTTCATCTTTGTGAGCATAGAGAATATCGTCAAAGAGCGGTGTTTTTTTTGAGTTAATGTGCTGCACAAACGAAATAATGCCACCTTCAAAAAAGAAGTCATGGCTTTTATTGGTGCGCTCGTCCTCAATAGTAATCCGCAGTCCCTTATTAAGAAAGGCAAGTTCGCGCAACCGGGCTGAAAGAATATCAAAATTGAGCTCAACCGTTTCTTTAAAAATTTCTTTATCTGGTAAAAAGCGAACAAGAGTACCCCTTTTTTCCGTTGTGCCTATAACATGCAAAGGTTCAAGTGGATTACCACGCTCATAGTGCTGCACGTGAATCTGTCCGTTTTGATAAATTTCTAGGTAGAGCCGTTCAGAAAGAGCATTTACTACGGAGACACCAACACCATGCAGCCCGCCAGAAAATTTATAGGAAGCTTTATCAAATTTACCGCCGGCATGAAGTTTAGTAAGAGCTACTTGAGCAGCTGAAATCCCCTCAGTGGGATGAATGCCAGTCGGAATACCCCGACCATTATCAACAACCGTACATGAGCCGTCTGAGTTCAGCGTAACGTTTATAGTATCAGCATAGCCAGCAAGAGCTTCGTCAACTGAGTTATCGACAATTTCGTATACAAGGTGGTGCAGTCCAGCAGGGCCTGTTGAACCAATATACATAGCCGGCCGTTTTCGCACAGCTTCGAGTCCTTCTATTACTCGTATTGATTCAGCCGTATATTCTTTTTGCTGGGATGCGAGAGATTCAGTCTCTTGTTTCTGGTCCGGGGTGATATTTTTCAGATCATCTGACATACTGTGCTCCGTTGTTTTTAGGTATACAACTAGCATAGCAGATTGAGCAAAAAACACCAGCGAGGACGATATTTAGCTTGTTATTCTTTGGTCTTTCTTATTTCTTTCTTTTCTTTTTCCTGTTCTTTCGCTTGCTCTTGTTCTTTTTTGAGTTCTTCCTTTTCAAGCGAATGTTGCATTGATGCTAATCTTGCCTGATGAAAGCTTGCGATCTTTGCTTTAGCTTCATTTATTTCTTGCTCTGTAATAAAACCTTCTCTTTTGCCTTTTTCAATAAAATCGAGGAAAGGTTGAGAGGTGGAAAATAAACCGTAGGCCAGTTCGAGAGGAGTATCTCCTTGTTTGTTAGCAAAGCTTCTAAGTCGCAATCTTGATCGTAAGAGTAGTTCAGCAAACTTCCAATTTTGGTTTGCAAATGCTCGGTGCAAAAGATTTTCACCGTATGCAAATTCGGGCAGAGATATGCGTCCGATATTTTGCTCTATCCATTGGAGATCCTTCGTGGTGATTTTATCTTCTGGAAGATTTACGAGCCTTATTAATTCTTCTTTAATGGAAGTTGCTAAAGCTTGCGCTTTATCTCGTTCTGCAACGAATTGTGTAAGCACATGGGGCGACATTTTAGAGAGCATATATAGGATAGAACCTAAATTCGATGTTGGAGCTGAAATAATATAATCAAGCACTGCGGGGTTCTTTATTTTACCGAGCGATCCATAATCAATCGCTATTCCTGCGTCAATGAGTTTTTTAAGGGGTCCGAACTCGTTGGGTCCTCCCATGGTCTGGATAGATGCTGTAGTAAGTGCCCGATCAAAAAGGGCAATCTGTTCATCCAATCTTAAGTCTTTAAGACGTATGGTTTTCAAAAGGGCTTCAACTTCATCGGTAAAGTTTTTATCTATCGCATCTTTGAGTTTTTCAAAATTAGATTTTGCCTTGGATTCCATACTAAAAGCTTCTTGAAAATAACTGGTAGCCGTGAGGCATGCGAGTGCTAGAATGGGTAATCGTAGAGAGATCATGTTGTTACTCCTAAGTATTTTAGTTTGTTACTATGATTTTTTTCAATCTGGCCCTTTGGGGTCTTTTGTTTCTTCTTTCTTCGCTTTAACAATACTGGCAGGCTAATCACTTTTGATTGTAGCAACAAGACATTCTGATTGTCAATAAATTCAAAAAAATATGACTATATCTTTCTTGGGTGGTGTGGTTTGAGTTTGTAAAAATAACTCAAGAAGATTTTTTTAAAAACCCTTTACTTTTGAACGACTGCTTCCTTACACTTGAAGAGAGTAATTGCCTCTGGAAGGGAGAGGGCAATTGCGTGGAAATAATCATTATATAAGCAGAGAAAGCTGCTTAGAATCATTTACTGGAGAAAGAGATGATTTCATTGCCGCGTATTGAGAAATCGCGGGTGATTGATTATTGTGGGTTGCCTACGTATCAATCTGCCAAAGAATTTCTCAGTCAACAACCCTTCTATGTATTTTATCGTGAATGGTCTGTATTAAAAGGTATTTGTGAGGGCTCAACCAGTCCAAGTTATTGTGTTCGGATACTTTTTGATAATAGAGGTATTGCGAATTCTTGTTGCACATGTTATACAAATCGGACGGCTCCTTGTAAACATATCGCCGCGTTGCTGCTTTTGTGGTTAGATAGCGAGACCCAGATACCCGATCGGGGTGAATGGTCACGGCAGCTGCGTATGATGGGCAAGGATGAGTTAATAAAGTTGCTAGAAAAAATGGTTGATCTCTATCCTGATAGTTTTTTAGGATGCGATCCCTGTATGATTGAATCGTAGGGAACACGTGAAAACGGATGCCTATTTTATGCATGAGGCTTTAAAGCAAGCTCAGAAGGCCTATGAGTGTGATGAGGTTCCTATTGGGGCCGTTGTTGTTTCCTCTGAAGGAATCATAGTGTCACGAGGGTACAACCGTACCGAGGTGGATTGCTCTCAAAGCCGTCATGCTGAACTATGTGCACTAGAAAAAGCGGGAAAAAAAAGAGGTGATTGGCGCCTAGATGGCTGTGCATTGTATGTGACATTGGAACCGTGTATAATGTGCATGGGTCTTATAGCATTGAGTAGGATTGAACGACTCGTGTTTGGTGCACAATCACCAATTTTTGGCTATCATCTTGACAAGGAGATACTTCCTAAGCTATACAAAAAACATATCAAGGGAATTGCTTCAGGTATTTTAGAAAAAGAATCAAAAGAGCTCTTAGAGAAATTTTTTAAAAAGAAGAGGAAAGAAACGTGAGTATCGAAAAGATAAAAGAACAGCTGCATCATCGTAAGCAAGAGCTAGAGGAAGCGATGTCTTTGCTCTATAAAGAGAAAGTATCAGATGATCAGGTGCAGGATACTGGTGATCAAGCGCTTTCATCATCTTTAGAAGAGATAAAAATATCTCTCCATAATAATGAACTCGATGAATACCAGATGATTATGAAAGCTCTTGAGATGCTTGATGCCGGGACCTACGGCGTATGTACTGAATGTGGTAATCCCATTTCTGAGAAGCGTCTCATGCTCTTTCCTAACGCGACCCGCTGTTTAGCTTGTCAGGAAGCGCTTGAGGAAGGACGGGCTTAAGCTCATACGAGAATGAGGAGTTAAAAAGGAATACACATTTGTCCATTTGGCTTCCAAATCAAGAAGTTTATATTTTTCAAAAAATGATCAAATCTCTTGAGCACGCTACATTTGAATATTTTCGGTCTTTTGGTATACTTAAAAAGTAATTTTTTGCGTGAATACGCGCCGATGTAGCTCAGTGGTAGAGCAACTGATTCGTAATCAGTAGGTCGTCGGTTCAAATCCGATCATCGGCTCCAG
>PRDV01000066.1 GCA_003174035.1 Candidatus Babelota bacterium | reverse complement strand
TGTCTCTCCCCTAAATTTATGCGCACAGGGAAGACACTCATCAAAACCGAGCGTCCAACGGGTATGCGCAATCGGAGCATGGACCCTCAGGTACAAACCTGGCAGCCAGTCGTTAAGCCCAAAATAAAAATTGAGGTCAATGATCGCATTCTCAATGCGAGGTTTAATTGCCACCGTTCCTAGAAAATCTGTTGGTAATCCAAAATAATCTGCGATTATCTGGGTATCGTTCCTATCGCTACGTGCACTACCAGCAAAGGTTAAGCAGGTGGTTGAAAAGAGATGGCGCGCGATCGGGTCTGTTTTAAAGGAGCGCGTATACTCAATAGTTGAGGCAAAAGCGCCATAATTGTCATGGTAACATTGATAAAGCTGACGTTCCCATCCGACGAGTTCGCGTGCAGTATCCGAACCTTGAGAACGGGGTATAAAGGTGGTTATAAACTGGGGTGCGGCTTCTAAAAGCGAAACGCTACAGAATACTATATAACGCCAGTGCTTCTGCTGGCGGCTAAGATATCTCGCAAATAACTTCATGTCTCTCCTTACTCTTCCATTAAACAATCTTTTTTTAATGATGAAACATAATTTAGCGTCTTACGGGCCTTTTGTCGATAGTGAATTATTAATTTCCTTTAAAAAGGTTATCGGCTATGTCTTTTTTGGGTAAATTATAAGAACAAGTGCTCTGCTAATCGATGTAAAGTACACTTATTTTGCGCGGTAGAGCTTGTGGCGAAAAGACCGACAGGGAGGGCATATTGGATAAGTGATTTTTAGCAGACTTATTAAAAAGCTATCGGGAATTACACAAAACTATTGCCTTATTTGAATGTATATGCTATGAATTAAGTGCTGGGGATCCCAGCAAGGGAAATGGAGTGAATAAAGAGTAGTATATACTGCTCTCATAGTATACCTACAGTGTTCCTTAAGTGAACGTTTAGTAAGAAATAAGGAGAAGTTTAAAAAAAGAGTTGATTATTTATCAAGTATTTGGTAGAAATACTATGGTTGCAAGAGATGGTCTTGCTTTCCTTAAAGGAGTAATATCGTGAAAATATATAGTCTAACACTTTCATAAGGGGGATGAGTATTAAACACGCGCTTGTTTGATAAAAGAAATTTATCGTATGTCTAACCATTAAAGAAAAGGTTACTCAATGAATAAAACGACATTATTGTCTATCATCTTACTTCTCTCAATGGGAGTAAGTGGTTTTACCTACTCTGGTAATAACAATTGCAGCTCTGACTGCAATACCAGTAGCGACTGTAACAATTGTAGCTCAGATAACAACTGCAGCTCGGATTGCAGCTCAGACTGCAACAATTCAAGCAGTGATTGTAATGGGAATCGCACTGGTTTCTTCCGTCCACGTAGCATTACCGGTGACTTGACCTACCGTAATAACTTAACGTTCTATAATTATTATCATGATGCACGCTGCAACTTCTTTACGTGGGATAATACATTTCTATTCCAACGCAGCCGCCGCGGTAATCATATTGGACAAGGATTCCTTGGGAAGAACAACCTCACTGTAGGTGAAGTTGGAGCAGATATTGAATCAGTTAATCTTGGATTAGGTGACTTATCTAATGATTTTGAATCAACTATTTCACTTTGCCCTCGTCGCGAAGTGTTTGCTTGGCTTCCTCAATTCAGATTTAATTTGGATTGCTGTTGCACAGGCCTTTGGGCAGATATCGCTTTCGCTGTTGTCCATGCTAAACATAAGCTTCGTTTCAGAGAGAATCTAGTCGAAGCTGGTGATATCCCTGGCGAAGCAACAAGTGTTACTGAAGTCTTCAATGATCTTGGTCTTTTTGCTAACAAATGTCGTCGTACTGGTGTTGACCAAGTTGACGTTCGTCTTGGTTACGATTGGAACTACTGTGGTAATGACCATGTAGGTGCCTACCTCATCGGTACAATTCCAACGGGCCGTCGCCACGAAAATAATCGTTTCTTCCAGCCAATAGTAGGGTCACGTCATGGTGCACTAGGACTTGGTTTTGAAGGTGATTATACCATTTGGAACGACGAATGCAACAATCATGACTTGGTATTCATGACTGATTTCAAGTATCAATTCCAATTCAAGCGTAAGGAAACCAGAGCGTTTGACCTTGTCAATGGTCCATTATCACGCTTCCTTCTTGTAGCTACAGAGGAAAATCCGCTTGAGCCACTTCCAGTAGGTACCTTGGCAAAGGTTCTTACCTCATGTGTAAAAGTTGAGCCTCGTCACTATATTGAATGGTGGGCTGGTCTTCACTATCAATGGTGCAACTGGGGTGCAGAACTTACCTACAACCTCTTCTGGAGAGATCGTGAAAGAATTTGTGGTGCAAACTTCAACTTCGACGACCTTGGTATCTTCAGAAAAGCTTGTTCAGATATAACCTCTGATAGCGGTGCAACGATCGGTCAAGACGTTGGTGCAGGAACTGCAGATGCTACTTTTGTTAAGTTGACTAATGCAGACGTTAACTTGAGATCAGGTGCTGCTCATAGAGCGCTTACTCATAAAGTTGCCTTTGGCCTTTCACATGCTAACGTGCTTTCAGACTGCTACCCATGGATGGTCGGCATCGGTGCTGGCTATGAATTTGCTAGCAGAAAAGACCGTCGCCATGCATTCGAAAATTGGGATGTATACGCGAAGGCTGCAATTAGCTTCTAAACCCATTGGTTTCTGAGTCATTGACTCAGTCATTGACTTGGCCATTGGCTTATAAGTTAAGAGCTTGTTAAGCTATTAAGGATTTAAAGTCCTCAGAACAGGGAGTGGAAACACTCCCTGTTCTCTTGCATGTGTTGATACTTGATTTCAGACACATAAGCAGGTAAAGTCAGTAGCACAGTATTCGTTCTTTGAGCGAATGACAAGCAACAGGATGTTTCTAATTACAAGAAAAGGGCGAGTAATGAACTATTTTTTCCACGGTAAAGTTTTTTGTATGATCTTGCTGGCAATGAGAATGTATCATGTGTCTGCTGCTGCAGATTGTGGCGGTACCGATACAACACCTCCAAACTTATCGATCCTTCGGGTTCTTACGACCGTTCCTGCACAAGGTTTTGGGTTCCCTCCTTGGTCTTTTAGGTCAATTATACCCTCAGGGACGCAAGCTTCTGGCTTTGCAGCTGATATTGCTTGTCAGCTTCGTAAACGGCTTGGCTATCAAGCCGTAGAGTTTGTTAATGACATTGGTGCCAATTTGCTTGCTGATCTCAATGCGGGCCAGGCGGCTCTTGTGATTTCGCATATTTCAATAACCAATGGCATTGCTAATGTTGTACCCAGTAGTACAGCCTTGGCTGCGTTTATTAAATATAATGATGATACCCAAGAATCTCTTGTGACAACCACAAAGTCAGGCTCAACTGATTTAACAACGCTTTGCCAAAACCAAATAGTGACTGGATTTATTGCAGGGCAGTATTCTGACCAAGAAATACTTACTAATTTTAAGTGCAATCGTGCGGGTGCGCCGGCTTCTATACCCCTACAGCCTTTTAATACGATTGATGAAGCGCTCGATGGTTTAAATACAGGTTTAATAGGTGCGCTGCTTATAAATACGCCTTCGGCTAATCAGATACTCCAAACTAATCCGAATGGATTTGTTCTTAGTCCCGTGGATCCTAAGGGGCTTACTTCAACCCAAGGCATCGGTATTGCAGTAAACAATGCTTGCTGTCAGCTCTATGCAAATGTGCAGAAGGCGATCAATGAGATGATAGCAGATGGAACGCTTCAAACCCTTGCTACTTTTTGGGGAACAGGGACATTTACGGCACCCAAGGCGGGAACAATCGCAATTCCCACAAGCTGTGGCGGGGCGATGCCAATAGCACGGCCGACGGTTGAGCGTAATGATATTTCCGAATTTATTTTTGATAAATACTGCCCTTGCCCTCAAGGACAAACCATTGTCCAGGCGAGCTGAACTACAAGCTGAGCGTATTTCGGTAGAGTAGATAATTCCCCAAGTTTATCGATAATCAATAAAAATTTATTGACTTGCGATAGATTTGGGGCTATTCTTTGAGGGGTCACATAACTTTAGGAGTACCTATGACGAATAAAACGTATGCTACAGCAGTAAAATGGATTTCATACACTCTTCTTTTTCTCTCGATCCCTAGTTTGTTTCTCAAATGGATTGTCCCTGGTTCGGTTTATCGAACGCCGATTTTCATGTCCCATTTTTTTTCCCCAAATAATTCGAATATAAGCCTCATTAATACTATGCCGCTGCCGCACCGTTTTTTCGGTATATGCATTGAGGCAGTTGCCGTGGGTTTAATTATATATGCACTTATAACGATTATCGGTATAGTAGGCTCTATCGAAAGAGGTGAGTATTTCTCCAGCAACATTGCTGTTCTTTTTAAGAGACTCAGCATATGCATGTTTCTCTTCGTGCTCTATGCACCAATTAACGAAGCGCTCATGTCTGTTATTACCTCGTGGCATAGGGGGCCTGGGAATCGTTTTCTGAGCATTACTTTTGGCACACCTGAGTTAGAGAACATTCTCTTATTTTGCTTACTTATGATCATCGCGACTCTTATGCAAAAGGGTGCCGAGCTGCAGCGTGAAAGCGACCTTACGGTATGAGAATAATAGTACTGCTTGACCACATGATGGTAAAGCGAAAAATAAGACTCAATGAACTTGCTGAGCGTATTAACATTACCGAAGCTAATCTTTCTATTCTAAAGAATAACAAAGCCAAGGCCATACGATTTTCTACGCTTGCGGCTCTCTGCGAAGCATTAGACTGCCAACCCGGGGACTTGCTGGAATTTAAATAGGGTTTTTAGGCATACCTTCTGTTCTTGAAGGTGGGAAATCCTGGTGCGCATATCACGAGAGGATCTGAGAAAAGTATTCGGCGCTAGGTGAAATTATGCTATACTAGATATACTAAACGTTACCGCTCAGTTTAAAAAGAGGCACGCTTTTGACGAATCCTGTAAAACGAAAGAAAGGTTATTTTTCGATCTCAGCTGTGGCTAAAATGTTTTCTGTGCATCAGCAAACCATTAGACTCTATGAGAAGGAAGGGCTGATTTCGCCTAAACGTTCTGAAGGGAATACCAGATTATTTTCAGAAGAGGACGTTGATCGCCTTGAGGAAATTATTTATCTTACCCACAAATTAGGTATAAACTTAGCGGGTGTAGAAATGATTCTTCGTTTGCAACGACAAATAAAGAAAATGCAGAAGGAGATGAATCTACTCTTTAGGAATGCGCAGCATGAGCTTACGCGAGAAAGCGATATGAGTAAGGAAATCATAAAAGAAGCGGCTACACGACTTGCTGCGTTAAAAAAAGAAAAAACGATTAAAAAGCTAAAGATCGATGACGAGGAGTCATCGGTAGTGGAACATGATTAATGAGGAGCGATTATGTGGTTCAATCAGCTTAAGACAGCAATTTTACTAGGAAGTCTTTCCGGGCTTTTAATGCTTATGGGTGGCTTATTTGGCGGTTTTAAAGGTATTGCTATCTTTTTCTTTATTTCATTGGTAATGAATGGATTTGCTTATTTTTATTCCGATAAAATGGTTTTAAGAATGTACAATGCAAAGTCCCTTGATAAGCAGCAGTATGGATGGATCTATGATATGGTTGGCGAACTAGCGCAGGACGTGAAGATTCCTATGCCCAAGTTATGGCTTGTAGAAACCCCTATGGCTAATGCGTTTGCTACGGGACGTAATCCGTCCCATGCTTCTGTCGCAGTTACCACAGGTATTCTTGAAATTTTAGAGCCGTCGGAGCTCAGAGGAGTTCTTGCTCATGAGATTTCGCATGTAACCAATAGAGATATCCTTATTAGCAGTGTGGCTGCAGTGCTTGCATCAACGATTGGATTTCTTGCAAATATGATGCAAAACATGGCTTTCTGGGGAACTATGTCCCGGGATGAGCAGCGCCGTGGACCTAATCCTCTGGTACTTTTAGTGGTGGCCATCTTAATGCCGATCGCTGCCTCGTTGATTCAGCTTGCCATCAGCCGTTCTCGTGAATATTTAGCAGATGAATCAGGTGCAGAAGTATCGCATGATCCGCTAGCTCTAGCTTCTGCCCTTGAAAAATTAGAATCACGGGCCCAGCGGGTTCATTTTGCGGATAATGATACATCTCATGCGAGCACAGCACATCTTTTTATTGTAAAACCCTTTTCAGGGCATGGGTTGTCAGCGTTATTTTCAACGCATCCTCCTATGCAGAAAAGAATTGAGCGATTGCGCCAAATGTATGAAAAAATGATGCACTTACGATAAAAAGTTTTACCAACGATAAGGAAGACACATGGATAATAATCCGTTTGATAATGATGCTCAGCAGTGTGTCGTTTCTTATCAACTTTTGCAGCTATTACGATGGTTGTTTGAGCATGAACAGGAAGCACTTAAGCGCATGGTTGCTCGTGCTTTCAAGCAGGGTCTCAATGAAGTGCTGCATGAGCACACGCATGTACATGAAAGTGATGAAGAGCTTCATCAAAGTATTGTTGAATTTCTTTCGCTTATGGAAACCCTTCTCTATGAAGTAGTCAAAGAAGGGGAGTTGAAAACCATACGCGCAGCTATTCCCGCAGTAGAGCGCATCGATAGTGCGGTATGTGATGATACCCTTGTTGCTATGAGCATTGCTCAGACACAAACAGCAATGGAAAAAAATCCTCTGCAGGATGCTAAGGAGCTTTTGTGTAAAGAGCTTTTAAAGCGATGGAAGCCTTCTAAGAAGCTGGGGATGCATTAAAAAACCCCATAGTTGTTAGTGCTTCGCGGACTTCGAAAAGCGGTAACCCGAGAATCCCTGTATACGATCCTTCGATCGACTGCACAAATTGTGCACCATAGCCTTCAATGGCAACTGCTCCTGCGATTAGCAAAGGGCTCAGTTCCGCGTTGGTGAGGTAGTCATCTATACGCTCATCGGGAATGGAAAAGACAAGTGAGCTCCTTGTGTAACCTTCAGTATGTTCCTGCACTATCCAGGAATCCTGACTATACAATCTTTTCTCAAGGCAAAAAGCAGTTATAACTGAACATCCAGAACGCCAGTTTTTTATCATATGATATGCTTGCGCAAGATCACGGGGCTTGCCGTGTACAATGCCTTGGGTATCAATGCACAGGGTATCTGCTGTAAGCACAAAACATAGTTGCCCTTCAATACTGGCTGGGATACTAGCATGGTTCATTTTTGAACGAGCAATGGCGAGTGCAACTTTTTCAGCTTGTTGAGACCAATCACATGCTTTCTCATCGGCTGACTGGCTTAAAACAGTGAAGGGAATCTGTGCAAGTGTCAACAAGTGTTGGCGGGTAAAAGAGTGTGAGGCTAAATAAAGGATGTTTTTATCGTGCATACTATAATTAGATTGGCTGGGGTGGAAGGATTCGAACCTCCGCATGCCTGGACCAAAACCAGGTGCCTTACCGCTTGGCTACACCCCAGTACTATTAAGAGTATACCTCTGTTCTAGAATACTCATCAATAACCATATTTTCAATATCTTTTCGTGTTTCCGCATTTAACGGGTGCACGATATTTTTGTACATACCACCTACTCTACGTGATGGCATAGATACAAAGAGGCCATTTTGACCTTCTATGAGCTTGAGATCTCGCACAATAAAACTGTGCTCAAACACAATAGTAGCATATGCTCTGAGCTTGCTTACCTGATTCTCAGTATCCTTGTGCTTATAAGGATATACTTTGACATCGGTTATCTTCATAGGAGGCCTGCCTTTTGTAAGAATGATTATTTTGTTTTATATATAACTGTTTGTTAGTGTACCGAAAGGCGTGGAAATGTCAATATCGGAAACTTTGTATGTCGAGCAATTGGATAACTTCTGGTAGAAGAGCAACAAGAAAACTTCTTATACTTTAAAATAGAACGTACTGTATTTCTTGTATGCATCTTAGCATTCGGCACTTCGCAAACAATAGCTTACTCAATGCTCATTATTTCAGCCCTAGAGCAAGAGGAATAGGTATACTATTTTGTGGAAGAGATTCCCCGCGGATAGCTATTTGTACTTGTACGCCATTTGTAGCCAACTCTTTTTTTAGATCCTGAGCTTTTTGTACATCTTCAGCCGACACCTGAAGTACTATTGTTTTCTTTTCAGTTTTAATTTCTTTTTCAGTGCTTGGAGCTGTGATTATTTTGCTTTGCAACTCTGTTATTTTCTCCTGTAACTCTTTGAAGCAAGCATCAGAATCAACTAAAGACAATTTCCTCGTCTTAGGTTCACGGTCAGCCTCACAATAAACAGGATTCTTAGGCTTCATTTGATAACGAATGCTCTTCAATGATGCAGGATCTCCCAAAAAAAGATTTAAAGCCGCCTTAGGATTAAGTGCATTGTCTCGACTATATCCTAGATACGTTTGAATTATTGTAGCATCAAGTGGAAATTGTTCACCTTTTTCACTGAAGCGGACATTTAAGTTGTTTGCTTTTAATTTGCTGACTACTTTTTCAATTATATATCTCTCAGGTTCATCTATGCTAAAAATTATGTCTTTCATTTTTGTTTTTTCCATAGCGAATAGAGGAAGGCTATTAAAAAGCAGTAGTAAAATCGCGATCTTAAATCGATACATATGAAATATTTTTGACATGTACTCACCTTTTAAATAATATACAGTTTGTTTTTAAGTAATTCGCTAAAATTAGTATTTTTATATATATGCTCATTATAACCTATATGTACATCGTTTGTCAATTTAAATCAGCAGAGGAAAGCTCAATAACTTTGTTACATGGTTAACCATGTTTGTTCTCTTATTATTGTTTTTTATTTCTTAACTTTATTATTCTTAAAAGTAAAGAAGAGTTAACATTGTTACCGAGAACATCTATGAAGTACTTTGCATTTTGTGTTTTATTAAGCATTGCGATACCAGCTGAAGCGCTATTTTCTAAAACAGCCACCAAAGAAAAGCCATCAACCTTATCACAGGAGCCTTTAAATCAAGAAGTGAAATTCTGGCAGCATCAATTAATTGAGCATATCGACTATTTGCTTAAAGGAGTTAATGCTCCTGAAGCATTTAAAACAAAAGGCAAACAATTACAAGAACAATTAAAAAAATTCAGTAGCGTTGATACTCAATCCATTAAGGATTATAAAAAACTCTTACCAAAGATCAAAGCTTACAAAAAGCAGGCGCTCAAATATATAGGACATAATAGGGCATTAAAAGCTTTAATTAATCATATGCTAGAAGAACTTACCTATCATGCTGACAATGTCAATGGAACTGTTCGATCTTTAAAGGAAGAAAAAAAGTTTTGGAATAATCATGATAAAGAAGTAGACCAATTAGAGAAATTTGTCAAAAAAGGTACTAAGGAAGAAAAAGAATCAGTAGAATTATTGCAAAGAAACAATATCAAGCATCATGAAAAACAAGAGGATGAGTACGCGCAAAAGCGAATGTCTCAAATAAAGCTGAAGTAGGCAAAGAGGCTAAAAGCCTATTCTTTTGCTAAGATCTCCAATAATTTTTATGTACTGGACTTCGTGCTGTTGCCAAGTTTTAAGGAATGCAAGAAGCGCTGCTTTAAGTGTATTGCTTATATACAGCGGGTTGTTCGTGGTATAATGAGCAAATGCTCGATGAATACATTTCCACGTTCCAGGAATGAGTGAGTATTGGAAGAAGCCCACAAAAAGATTTCCATCTTTGTCAGCTATTTCGCCGGGAATGCTCACCTGAATAAGATCGTTTTTTTGTTCGACTATGCCATAGGATTTGAGGAAACGATCTACATTGTGGGTAAAAAGATGATCAATGGTTAAGCGCTCAAGCACAGATCCGTCATAGTCTTGGCTCGCCTCATTTATCATGAGAAGTGGTCTGTTATACTGGTTTTTGCCAGCAAGGAGCACACCTTTTTCTTGAGAGCACGATGCTAGTGCAAAAAGTGCAGAAACTCTCAGCGCTTCGCTAAATGATGCGCATTGCTTAAAAAGCCTATGGGCTTCTTTTAACCCTTCTTCTTGGGGCAAAAATGTCCGCGCATTAAAAAGCCTGATGGTGTAGGGCTCTGTTCCAAAGAATGATTCTTGAAGTACTTTTATACGCGGGAGTCGAGCCTTCCTTGCAGGTGTTTCTACCAATTGTGGTGATTGTAGTTCGCTTTCTTGTTCTTCTTCCGGGTCGCTGTCTGTTTGCGCAAAGAAAGTTTCACCCCCCGCTTGCGGATATGCTCCATCTTCTTGTGAAACCTGAGAGGTTGATGATCGCTGTTTGCTTTCTTGTTCCACAAAAGCCGAGAGATTTGCTACATCTCTTTCTATGAAATTATGTTCAAGGAACTTCTCAAAATCGATGTCCGGACTGCCAAGCCGATGGAGTATTAGCTGTAGGAGTTCAAAATAGAAGCGGCTTATTGTTGTATCCACAGCATTGTTGTGCAGTGCAAGGTGTTTTTTGAGACGATCAAGATGCACTCTCTGTAGTTTTTTGAGGAATTCTTTTTCATCAAATCGATGTTCTTCAGTGTCTGAAAAGGATTCATAGCGACGTTTTTTGGCTACCTGCATAAGTTTTTCAAGATACGTAGACTTACATTTGTTATACATCTCATAAAAGAAGCGCAGGTCCATTAAAGATATTCCCAGTTCCTGGCAGCACTGGAGAAGTACTGGATTCAAATCCGACGCTGCTGCTGAATTTAATTGATCAAATAATGATGCAAGCTTTTTGTGAGGCAGGTGGTAAAAGTCGTGATTTGCAAAATAAACCATGGGTGATAATGTTAAAAAGCGATAGTAGATCAATGTTGCTAATTTAATGAGCACATCTTTTTCTGCAGCTTCAGTTATTTCTTTTTCTAAAAGATTACCTACTGATTTTGCAATTTTTGAGAGGTTAGTTTTAAGAAAGCAGTTTGCCGAGC
>PRDV01000004.1 GCA_003174035.1 Candidatus Babelota bacterium | reverse complement strand
TCTCTCTCTCATCTAATGCTTTTCGCAAGTTGGTCAATTGATTTTGGATTTGTTGATATTTTAATTTAATATCGTAGGGGGTCAATTGGCGCCAGCCGCTAGGACCGCTTGTGGACACTTGTAACGCTGTTAGAAAATGCAGGCCCGCCGTACATAACAGTGCTTTGCGTATAGAGATTGGCACTACTATTCTACATGAAGCGAGTAATTTGCCTAGCAAGGCAAGAGGAGAAAGGTAATATTTTGCTGGATTTAAGTGTAGCAAAAGTAAATTGTAAGCTATAAAGCCAGAAGCCATATATAATGTCAAGAGAAGTCGGTTGCCAAATTTTCGAGTAATGGTTGATGCAATAGCGGATTCTGGAATATAGGTGGGCAATATATAAGCATACATCCCAACTTTTTCTTTTAACGACATCAAATCAATAAGCTTCAATATATAGCGCACATTTATACTAGCTTTTTTGGAATCTTGTTTCTTTTTGTTTAATTCTTCAGGATTCAGATTGGCTACCTCAGAATTTTGTCGTAGTATGGGGTCGAATGGATGGAATAAAGGGAACTGGCTCAGGTTTTTCCGATCATCACGATTAAGAGGAAATAATAGATTATGATGTAATCCATTAGATGATTGGAATGGTTGCATTGCACCACGTAGAGGATGTATCAAGGTATTATGTCCTCCCCGGTCTAATAGTTCAATATCAGCTCTATTCGGTCCATAATCACTTAATTCATGATTCTGTATTATATCGGCAAGCGCCTTCTCAATCATCCGCGTTATTTCTGGTGAATAGGCTGTTTTAAAATAAGTTTCCATGAATTTTTTAACTTCACTCTTTAGGGGAAAGTCTTCTATGGCTTCGATCAGAGCTTCGACAATTTTTTCATAAGTTGCTTGATCAAATTTTAAAGTACGCCCGAGGCTATTGAGCAGATGGCTATTTCCGGGCAAATGATCGGCAATCGTTTGCCAAATCTCACGCGGGATTCCTCTTTCTAATAGAGGCGACGTTTGATCTATATCCATTGCAGAGAGGGTTCCTAAGCCTGCGGTTATTAAAAAAAATACTTTTTTTAGAGAAATCATGAGCGTTCATTTAATTATGTTTAAAAATCTATTTAAAAAAATTATATTATATAAAATCAAGTTTGTAAATCAAATAATTTCGACCGCTGAAATTATTTAATCTTCCCCTCTGTAAATTATTGACAATTTGAAAACTTTTCAATTAGAATGAAAGGGTAATAGTATGTTTAACCTGGGGAAAATATGGAGGTTCTTATGAACAAGAAAAATGGAGCAGCAAACAATAAGAAACAAGAAAAGACAGTAGCTCATAAGCCTTGGGAACTAGAAATTCAAACCGAAGGCTTAGATGAAGGACATGGACCATCTAAATCAGCTAAGGCTGAATCAGCCAAGTCTGAAAACAAAGACGAAAAGAAAAAAGACGCTGAGTGCGGATGTAAGTATTTCTAAATCCGAGGTGATGTCATGGCTAATGACAACAAAAAACAGGTTTTACCCACTGAAGATCAAGATATTGAGTGGGGTGAAAATAAACAGGAGCGTCTGACAGACAAGGCACCAAGACACAAGTCAGATAAACATGACTGCAAAGGTCCTGCCTGTGAGCATGCTTTTGAAAAAATCTGATAATTAGAATCTGATAAACAGTATAAGCAAGCCTAGATCATTATTGTTTTTTCCCTTCCAATAATGGGCCAGGCTTGTTTTTCTTAGTATTGACTTTGTGCTCTGCGATATGGTTTCCTAAAACAAGCATAGGAACAAGAAGGGGGTACCATGCGTATAGCTATTAATGGTTTTGGACGAATTGGAAAAAATTTCTTAAGAACATTATTGGTTGATAAGCCGCTGCTTAAAAAAATCAATGTCGCGGTTATTAATGTGGGCAAGGGAGATCCGCAAGCTGCTGCTCTTGCGCTTAAATATGATACGCTCATGGGAATCTATCCTGGACAGGTTTCCTATAGTGATGGCATATTACAGGTAGATGATCTGAAAATACCGGTGATACGTGAACTTGACCCCGAAAAAGCTCCCTGGAAAAAATATGACATTGATTGGGTTGTCGAAGCTTCCGGCCATTTTACTTCACGAGAAGGTGCACAAAAGCATCTTGCTGCTGGTGCAAAATCTGTGCTCATTACTGCCCCTGCTCATGGAGAAGATATCTCTATCATTCCAGGGGTTAATCAACAACTTTATAAAAAAGATCAACACCGCATTGTTTCGCTTGGCAGTTGTACCACAAATGCCTTTTTTACAATGCTCAAAGCAATTAATGATGCATTTGGTATTGAAAAGGGCTTGATGACAACCGTTCATGCGTATACCAACACCCAGCCGCTTTTGGACGTCGATGCAACGGTAAAAGATTTACGCAAAGGACGCGCTGCGGCGCTTAATATTATTCCTACAACAACGGGCGCTATGGAAATGGTTGATAAGGTGATGCCTGAGCTATCCGGTAAACTTACTGGATGCTCGCTGCGTGTGCCGGTGGCCAAAGTGTCTCTCATTGATCTAACAGTACTCTTAAAAAAAGACGCTTCTGAAGCTGAGATGAATGCTGCCTTGAAAAAAGCTGCCGAGGGGTCCCTAAAACCCTATCTGGTATATACTGAGGAACCGTTAGTCTCTTCTGATTATTCAGGAAATAATGCATCAGTTATCATTGATGGTCTCATGACCCAATCGCTCGGTTCAGCAGTCAAAGTATTTGGATGGTATGATAACGAATGGGGATATAGTGTAAGACTTAAAGATTTTCTTGCCTTCACTTTACTTACCGTTTGAGCTATACTACTACATTAGTAATCTTTTGGGCCCATAGCTCAGCGGTGAGAGCAATCGGCTCATAACCGAGAGGTCCCAGGTTCGAATCCCGGTGGGCCCACCAGAAGATGAACATTCTCACCAGTCCTGGTGTAGGAGACTCATGGACCAAAATACTCGACGGTTTATAGAATTTATCGAACTTGATGCTCGCCTTGATCGGCTCATACAAGAGCACGAGGCACAGAAAAAAAGAGAAGAAGGCTTGCAGCAGGAAATTGCTGCTATTGCTCAAGAAAGTGAAACTGCCTTAAAAAAGACTAACGCGCTTAAAAAACAGCTTGATGCATTGGAGCTCGATCTAAAAGTTATCGCTGATAAGTATCGTCAAACGACAGCGAAGCTCAATAGAGCTGCTTCACCCAAGGAGTTCTTTTCTCTTGAGCATGAGGTGCAAGATCTTGAAAAAAAGAAGGCGCCCCTTGAAGAACAAGGATTGGTCTTGCTCCTTGAGGTAGAAAACGCGCAAGACGCCTATGAATTGATAAAGGCTCAAGAGCCAGAAAAGCTTGCTGCATTGCAGGAGAGACGCGCAGCTCTTGGTAAGGATATTGCGTTTAGCGCTGATCTGATAAAAGCATATCAAGTACAACGAGAACAAGAAGAAAAAGGTTTAGCCCCCGATCTTCTTGAAAATTATCAGCGTATGAAAGAACGGGTAACCAATCCTGTGGTGCCTTTGTTAAAAAACAGCTGTTCAGCTTGTTTTTATGCAGTAAATCAACCTGGTATTATTGAAATATCCCACGGGAAACTTGTTTCCTGCAGGGATTGTTATCGATTGTTATATAGCCCACAGTTAGAAAGTAATCATGACAAAGAAGATTAACAATGACGCTCAAGAGAAGCCATCTCGCTGGGAGCTATATGTAGATGGTGCTGCGCGTAATAATCCCGGTCCTGCCGGTGCGGGACTCTATCTGGTAAAAGATGGGGTGCCTGTGGAAGAGCGTGGTATGTATTTGGGAAAGAAAACGAACAATCAGGCTGAATATTTGGCGCTTTTGCTGGGTGCTTATTATGCTGAACTCCATATGGGGCCCGACGATACGCTCGTAATCAAAGCAGATTCTGAGTTAATGGTGCGACAGATCTCAGGAGTATACGCCATAAAAAATAAGGAATTAGCACGGATTTATAGTACGCTCCGTAGATTTTTAGATGTTCTGCACTTTCAAGTGAAACATATACCACGTGCAGAGAATAAAATTGCTGATAAACTAGCTAACATGGGTATAGATAAAAAGATACCAGTTCCGGATGAACTATTAATGGTGTGGCCTGTCTATGAAGAAACTCTATAGTATTTTTTTGCTCCTTTTTTGTACTCTGACTGTCAGTGCCATTCCGGTTACCAATAGTCAGCTCACGAAAGCATTTAAGGCGCTTGAATTTGATATTCCTATCCGCGTCCTGCTTGATGAAAAACCCCTTGCTCAGGTTACCTGGAAGATCGCATCACCAACGTATTTTGTTATTTTTGCACCCCATCAAAAAACCAAGACGATTTTTCAGGCAGCAAAATTAACCATAACTGCTCAGAAGAATTCATTTGTTATTAATGGCAAGAAAGTTGAAGGTGATCATCTCTTTATTTTGCCACTGCATGGGCCCATGTCATTTCAAGGAGATGCATTTGATGGAGTCTTTGCACTTACCCTTTCTCAAGGCAAGGGATACCTAGTAAATCATCTCGATATTGAAGATTATGTGCTTTCAGTACTTCCTTATGAAAGTTGGCCTGGGTGGCCTGATGAGACACAGAAAGCGCTTTGCATAAGTGTTCGTAGTTATGGTATTGCAAAGGTCCTTGAGCAGCGAAAAAAGCATGAGAAAAAAGGGCATGCTGTGCCATATGATATTAAAAATACTAATGTGCATCAGAACTACCGAGGAGTTTTGAAAAGTGCTCCTTACAGGAAAATTGTAGAAGAGACGCGTGGAGTGGTGCTTGCCCATGATAATAAGCCTATTCTTGCTATGTTTGATATCTGCTGCGGCGGTGTAGTTCCTTCGCTCAAAAAAGGTATTCATTTCTCAAAAGCGCCCTATCTTGAGCGCACGTATCCCTGTTATTTTTGTAAGGACTACAAATTCTATCGCTGGGAGCGGCGTCTTCATTTTGATCATATTGAGAAGGAGCTCAAAAAGGAATTTCCTCATATGGGAGCATTGAAAGATATTAAGGTTGGATCCTATGATGCTGCTGGTGTTGCACAAGATATCAAATTTAAAGGGATGCGTGAATGGTACTCATTGCCCGCATCAAAATTCAGGTCACCCTTTATAAAAGATGTCTATAGCCTAGCGTTTGATTTCAAACGCAATGGCCGCTCGCTTACTCTACGGGGTAAAGGCCACGGCCATCACATGGGCTTATGCCAACGCGGAGCGTATCAGATGGCGCTTAAAGGCTGGAATCACCGCAATATTTTGAAGTTTTATTACCCCAATACCACCTTCATGCGGTTAAAGAAGAAGTAATCATGTCAATGTTTAAAGGCCATATTATTGGCGGACTCTTTGCTTATGCTGCAACGGTATTTCTCTTTTCGCTTGGCTCTTATTCGTTAATTCAGCATAGTGCTTGGTTTATTGCAACGCTTGCCGGGAGCCTGTTTCCTGATATAGATATTGCAAGTAAAGGTCAGCGGCTCTTTCTTAAGGTGTTTGTATTACTCCTGCTCCTCTTTCTTTTTTTGCACTGGTACATTCCTATAGTGCTTTTGCTTATTTTTTGTGTGCTCCCGATAGTAATACCGCACCGATCGCTCTTTCATGATCTCAGGTTCATTGGCATTGTTATGTTAGGTGTATCGTTTTTTCTTGTCGTGCTTTTGCCGGCGAAAGTGAATCTCATAATCTCGTGCGGGTTATTCTTTCTATTGGGGGTGATTTCACATCTGATGTTGGATAAGGGATTTAAGGGGACATTTTCTCGTTGAAGCTTAATGTGTGCGATCAGACGTTCATTGATTTAAATCCACCAGCAATTCAATGTGAAATTTATTGCGAATGAATTGTAAAATTTGTTATTATTAGAAGTGTGTGAAACTTCGAAATCATTTGCAAGGAGAAGCCATGAAGAAATTTACAATAATCCTGTTGGG